>JBJMQQ010000011.1:0-12919 GCA_045802645.1 Polyangia bacterium | reverse complement strand
GCGCCTGGGCGCCACGCGGTGCCGGTGTTCGCGTGCTCGGCGCGCAGCGCGACCCCGCGCAGGGCGACGTACGCGGCGGCGGCCAGCGCGGCCGGCTCGCCGTCGGGGCTCCGCTTCAAGATCCGGCGCAGGAGCCAGCTCGAGTGGCGCACGTCCAGCGACGCGTCGACCAGCACAGTCGCGCCGCCGCCGGACGCGGGCGCGATCGTGAACACCAGGTGTCCCGGCGAGAAGTCCCCCTCGAACAGATCCAACCGCACCTGATCGCCCGCTGCCCGCAGCGCAAACCGGCCGGACAGGTTGAACAGCGGGACCTCCAGCTCCCATTCGACGAACCGGACGCCGGCGCCGTCCTGTCGCACCTCGGACCTGACGAGCGACGGGATGACGGCGCCGTAGTGCGCGGCGTCGAGCAACGCCGCCCGCACGGCGTCCGGCGGCGCGTTCACGCGCGTGGCGCCCCGCACGCGCGGCGCGCCCGGCACCGACGGTCGATCGATGACCACGACGTCCGCCCCGCCGTCGGCGGGCAGCGCCGCCACCAATGCGCGTGCGAGCTCCGGATCCGCGCCGCGCGCCGGGACGGGACCGGCCATCTGCAGCACGCCCAGCGCACCCAGCACGATCGCGGCGGGCGCCCGCCGCATGCTCAGGTCTTCTTCTTGATCAACACGCCGGGCGGAATCGTCCGCACGCGCGGCGGAGGCGTGCGGCCGCCCTGCAGCTGTTCGAGGTAGCCCTCGATCTGCTGGCGCGTCGACGCCGGCAGCTCGTCGAAGCGCACGCCGATGTCGCCGTTCGCGTCGGGACCGAGGTGCGCGACCTTGCCGGGCAGGTGCAGGCGCTCACCGTCGGGCAACTTCAGGATGATGTCGATCGGCGTTCCCAGCGCGGCGTGCGCGCCGATGGACAACCGCATCCCGCCGATCGACAGGTTGACGGTGTAGACGGCGCGCAGGGCGCCCCAGTCCGGGAGCCGCACCTCGACGAGCGATCGGGACGCGATCCGAGGCGCCTGGCGCCGCTCCGGCGTACTGGTCGGAGGTTCCTCTTTCATGGCGGCCTTCCGCGGATGATTATCTCACGTCGTCGACTGAACACGGAGCCCAAGGAGACAGCCATGAAAACGATTGCGTTCGCGGTGTGGGGTTTACTGCTGGTGGGTGCGCCTTGTGCGTTCGCCAAATCTGCCAAGCCGATCAAAGTGACCATGAACAGCGTGACGGCCGACGGCGTCGGCGCGTCGATCGGCACCATCACGATCAAAGAGTCCAAGGACGGCGTCACGTTGGAGCCGAAGTTGAAGGGTCTGGCTGCCGGCGAGCACGGGTTCCACATCCACGAGAACGCCAGCTGCGATCCGGCCGACAAGGACGGCAAGAAGACCGCCGCGCAGGCTGCGGGGGGCCACCTGGATCCGGATGCCACCAAGGCCCACAAGGGCCCCGGCGGCGGCGGACACAAGGGGGACCTGCCCAAGCGGGTCGTGTCGGACAAGGGCGAGGCCAAGGACAAGATCGAGGTGAAGGGGCTGACCCTGGCCGACTTCCAGGGGCACGCGCTCATGATTCACGAGGGCGGCGACAACTACAGCGACGCCCCCAAGCCGCTGGGCGGCGGCGGCCCGCGCATCGCCTGCGGCGTCGTGAAGTAGCGGGATGGGGCGCCTGGTCGCTTTCGTGCGCCTCGGGCGCCCCCAGTTTTTGGTGGGCGGGTTCGTCCTCTACGCGCTGGGCGCGGCGCTGGCGGTCACGGGCGGCGCGCCGTTCGACGGCGGCCGGTACGTCTGGGGGCAGGTGGTCGTCACGCTGACGCAGCTGATGACCCACTACTCGAACGATTACTTCGACCTGGACGCCGACCGCGCCAACCTGACGCCCACCCGGTGGTCGGGCGGCAGCCGGGTCCTTCCCGGCGGCGTGCTGGCGCCGGTGGTGGCCCTGCGCGCGGCGGTGACGTTGCTGGCCGCCGCGACGGTGGCGGCCGCCCTGCTGGCGCGGCGCGCAGGGACGGCCCCGGGCGGGCTGGCCGCCGCGATGATCGCCGTCGCCTGGCAGTACAGCGCGCCGCCCGGCAGGCTGTGCGCGCGCGGTCTGGGTGAGGCCGCGACGGCGCTGGTCGTCACCCTGATGGTGCCCGCCTTCGGGTTCCTGCTGCAGGCGCGCGCGCTGGCCGCGCCGGTCGTGCTGGCGGCCGTGCTCCCCTGCGCGTTGCAATTCGCGATGTTGCTGGCGATCGAATTTCCCGACGCGGCGGGCGACGCTGCCGCTGGGAAACGCACGCTGGTCGTCCGGATGGGCGCGCTGCCCGCCGCGCGCCTCTATGCCGCGCTGACGCTGGCCGGGTTCGGCGCGCTGCCCGTCTGGGCGCTGGTCGGGTTACCAGCGCGCGTCGCGCTGGCGCCCTTGCTGCTGGCGCCGATCGCCGTGTGGCAGGCTCTGCGCGTCGCGCGCGGCGGCTACGGTGATCCGAACCGTTGGGGCAGTATCGCCTTCTGGTCGGTCGCGCTGTTGATCGCCAGCGCCGGGCTCGAGCTGGCGGCGACCGTCTTGGGCGCCTGAATCGACGTTCCTGCCGCGACGGCGACGAGGCTCCGCATCAGCGGCGGCACAGCCCGCATGACGTGCAGGGTCGCCCGCGCCAGCAGCGGCTTGCGCACGATGGCGACCAGACCGCGCGTCAGCCAGGCGTGGGGACGCAGCAGCCGCCGGCGCTCGCGATCGAACCGCGCCAGCGCGGCGTCCGCCTGCGCAGCGTCGGCAACGCAGGCGAGATAGGCGGGGACCGCCGCGGCCAGCCGCTCGGCGGTGACCAGCGCGTGGGCCAGGCCGCCCGCTGTCAACGGATCGGTCGACGCGGCGGCGTCACCCAGCAGCACGGCGCCGGGCGCCCACCCCGCGCGCGCCGTCCGCGCCAGGCCCGTGCGGCCGGCCGGTGTGGTGATGGGCTCGGCGCCCTCCAGAAGGTCGCGCAGCCCGGGCTGCTCCAGGATCCAGCGCCGGAGAGCGCGACGGGCGCCTTGGGCCCACTCTTCCTGATCGGCCAGGCCGGCCAGCAGCAACTCACCGTCGGGCAGCGGCGCGGCGTAGAGCTCGTGGCCGCGGCCGATGAAGATGGACAGCCGGTCGCCGGGGTCGCGACCCGCGGCCAGGCGGAAGTGCATGCGCGCCCCCACTCGGCGGCCACGGGCCGGGGCGTCCAGGTCCAGGCTGCGGCGGACGCGCGAGGTGAGACCGTCCGCTCCGACGACCAGCGCCGCCGTGCAGATCTCGCCGCCGACGCGCAACCCGACGGTGCGGCCACTGGCGCGTTCGACCCCCTCGACCTCCGCGTTTTCGAACACGGTCACGCCGGGCGTGGCGCGGGCCGCGTCCAGAAGCGCCCGATCGAGGTGCAATCGCCGCTGCCCCAGCGCGACGGCGTCGCGGCCGAACGGGCTCTCGGCGGTCAGACCAAAGCCGTGATAGCGGACGGATTGCAGCGCGCGGCCGCCGACGGCTTCACGCAGGCCCAGTCGATCGAGCACCGCCACACCGGCGGGCAGGATCCCTTCGCCGCAGGGCTTCTCGCGCGGGAACCGGCGCGCATCGTAGACGTCGACCCGCAGCCCGGCGCGTCCCAGCAGCAACGCCAGCGTCGTCCCGGCGGGACCGGCCCCGGCGATGGCGACATCTACCGCCCGGGCCAGGGCACGAACCTCGGTTTCTGCGCGAAGGCCTGCCGATAACGGTCGTCGGCCATCAGCACCGATTCTTCCAGCGAAATTCGCCGTCCGAGGACAATGAGATGCAGGAGGCCACCGGCGACCGCCGTCACGACGGCGCCGTGGACCAGCGGCAGTGCGAGCAGCTCGACGAAGACCGCCACGTAGTTGGGGTGGCGGACGTAGCGGTAGGGACCGCCGGTGACGATCCCCAGCTCCATCGAGCGGACGACCCGCACGTTCCAGTGCACGCCCAGCGTGGCGATCACCCACCAGCGCAGCAGGTTGGCCAGCACCAGCGCGATCAACGCCGGGATGCCGACGGCCGGCACGAACCGGCGGTGCAGGGCCACCACCTCGATGGCCGCACCCGCGATGACGCCCGTGTGCAGGATGACCATCGCCAGGAACGCGCGCTCGGGCAGCAGCGGCGCGCCCTGCTGGGCCAGCGCGCGCTGGTGCCGGCGCGACAACGTCATCTCGATCAATCGGCCGGCGCCGACCGCCGCGCACAGGACGAGGTACCAACCGACCGAGCTCATGGGGTCAGCTCCACTCCAAGAGCAGCATCTCGGCCGTCAGCCCGGGGCCGAACGCGGCCAGGATTCCGTGCTCGCCGGCGGCCGGTTGCCGCTTGGTCAGCCACTCGTGCAGCACGAACAGCACCGACGCGCTGGACTGGTTGCCGAAGTCGCGCAACACATCCCAGGACGGCTGCGTGTGAGTGCGCGCCAACCCCAGCTCTTCTTCGGCGAACGCCAGGATCTTGCGGCCACCCGGGTGCAGCACGAAGCAGGAGAGCTGATCGCGCGAAAGGCCGCGTCGATCGGCGATGGTCCGCACCAGGCGGCCGATCTCGGACTTGAGCAGCGCCGGGACTTCCTTGGAGATGACGGAGTGAAACCCGTCGTCTTCGAGATCGAACCCCAGGGCCCACGTCGACTCGGGGAAGATGTGAGCCAGCGTCTCCAGGATGCGAACGCCGCGGCCGGTCCCCCCGGCAGCGGCGCCGTTCAGGACCACGGCGGCCGCGCCGTCGCCGAACAGCGCCGTGGCGACCAGGTTCGCCGGTGTCACGTCGGCGCGCTGAAGCGACAGGCTCGGGAGCTCGACGGAGATCACCAGCGCCCGCGACTCGGGAAAGCCGACCAGGAAGTCGTGCGCGCGGGCCAGCGCCGCCGCGCCGCCCACGCACCCCAGCTCCGTGATCGGCAGGCGGCGCACGTCGGCGCGCAAGCCGAGCTCGTTGACCAGATACGCGTCCAGCGACGGGATCATGATGCCGGTGCACGACACGGTGATGATGAGGTCGATGTCGCGCGCCTCGACGTGAGCAGCGGCCATCGCGTCGGAGGCCACCTGCCGCCCCAGCTCGATCGCGCTTTTGCGATAGCGGGCCTGCATGTCGCTGATCCCGCGCAGCGTCCCCAGCTGCGCCAGCGGCTCGACGCTGAAGCGGCGCTCGACGGCGGCGTGATCGAACATTTCCATCGCGGCGTCCATGCGGCGCGGGGCCAGCGGCAACATCGCGCGCAGGTGCGTCTTGACCTCTTCCTGCGTGGCGGCGTGGAGCGGCACCGCGGTGGCCGTGCTGGCGATGGTGGGCGCGTTCATGGTCGCAGCAACCTAAGCGTTGCACACAATGGCACAAGCGCGGCGCCGACGCTCAGCCGAGGTTCGCCGCCGTCCTGGACGGCGGACGGCTTCGGGGCAGGGAATTCGTTCGGCGCGACAAATTCCGGGCTAGAGTCAGCTCCGATATGTCGCGGCAAGACGAGCTCGTGGAACGGGGAAAACGGCTGCTCCTCAACAACTACCGGCAGGCGCCGGTGGTGATGGCGCGCGGCGAAGGTTGCGCCCTTTACGACGTCGACGGACGTCGCTACCTGGACATGGCCGCGGGCGTCGCGGTCGCGATGCTGGGGCACGGGCACGCCGGGCTGGCCGAGGCGATCGGCAACCAGGCCCGCCGCCTGCTGCACGTCTCGAACCTCTATTACATCGAGGCGCAGCTGGAGTTCGCCGAGGCGCTGTCGCGGCGCGCCTTCAAGGGGCGCGCCTTCTTTTGCAATTCGGGAACCGAGGCCAACGAGGCCGCCCTGAAGCTGGCCCGCCGCTATCAGGCAGTCGCCAAGAAGCAGCCCCAGCGCGTCGAGCTGATCGCCTTCGAACAGAGCTTCCACGGCCGCACGTTCGGCGCACTCAGCGTCACGGGTCAGCCCAAGTACCGAGAGGGGTTTGGGCCGCTGGTCGGGCCGGTCCGCTTCCTGCCGTTCGGCGACACGGCGGCCGTACGCGCCGCCGTCACCAGCGACACGTGCGCGGTGATCGTCGAGCCGATCCAGGCCGAAGGCGGGATCAACCTGCCGCCGCCGGGCTTTTTGCAAGACCTGCGGCGCATCTGCACCGAGACCGGCACCGTCCTGATCTTCGACGAGGTGCAGACCGGGGCCTGCCGCACCGGGACCTTCTACGCGTTCGAGAGCGAGGGCGTCGTCCCCGACGTCGTCACGCTGGCCAAGGGGCTGGCGGGTGGCATCCCGATCGGCACGATGCTGGCGAACGAAGAGGTCGGCCGCGGCTTCGAACCGGGGTCGCACGCGTCGACGTTCGGCGGTAACCCGTTCGCGACGGCGGCGGGGGCGTACATTCAGAAGGCGATCGACGAGACGGGCCTTCTCGATCACGTGCGCGCTGTCGGGACGCACCTCGGCTCATCGCTGCTGCGCCTGGGCGAGCGGCGGCGGCCGAAGACGCGGGGCGCGCGGGGGCGGGGCCTTCTGCAGGGGCTGGTCGTCGACGTCGACCCCGTCGACGTGGTGGCCAAGGCGCGGGCGCGCGGGCTGCTGGTCACGGTGGCCGGCGGCAACGTCGTCCGCCTGGTGCCCCCGCTGATCGTCACGAAGGGTGAGATCGACGAGGCGATCGAAATTCTGGACGCCGTGCTGGAGGAGGCACGCTGATGAAGGACAGACCGAAGCGATTCCTGGGATTCGAGGACTTGCAGCCGGGCGGCATCGAGGCGCTGCTGCGCCGGGCGGAGGAGCTGCGGGCCTTGCGCGCCGCCCGAACGCCGCACGCCACCCGTCCCGGGCGAGTCCTGGGCATGGTGTTCGAGAAGGCTTCGACGCGCACGCGCGCCAGCTTCGAGATCGCGATGTACGAGCTCGGCGGGCACGCCTTGTACCTGGGCATGCAGGGCTCGCAGCTGGAACGCGGCGAGCCGCTGCGCGACACGGCCCGCGTCCTGTCGGGCTACTGCCACGGAATCATGGTCCGCACGTTCGGGCACGACCGCGCCGAGGAGATGTCGCGCTACGCGACGGTCCCGGTCATCAACGGCCTGACCGATCTGATGCACCCCTGCCAGGTGCTGGCCGACCTGTTGACGGTCGTGCAGCGCCACGGTGGCGGCAAGGACCCGGGCCGCGCGCTGCGCGACGGAAGCTATGCCTGGATCGGCGACGGCAACAACATGGCCAACTCGTGGATCGAGGCGGCCGGCATCCTGGGGCTGGACCTGGCGATCGCTTGTCCGGCCGGGCATGACCCCGACCCGGCCGTGCTGGCGAAGGCGCGGGCCGGCGAGCGCGGGCGCGTCACGGTGGTGCGCGATCCAGCCGAGGCCGTGGCCGGGCGGACCGTGCTGTCCACCGACGTCTACGCGTCGATGGGCCAGGAGGCGGAGGCCGAAGCGCGTCGGGTCGCCTTCGCCGGCTACACGCTGGACGCAGCGCTGCTGCGGACCGCCTCGCCGGACGCCATCGTGCTCCACTGCCTGCCCGCACACCGCGGCGAGGAGATCACCGACGAGGTGATCGAAGGGGCGCAGAGCGCCGTCTGGCAGCAGGCCGAGAACCGGTTGCACGCGCAGAAGGCGTTGCTCGAGCTCGTCCTTCCCTGACGTAGGTGTCCAGGAACCCGCCCGGGGTTCCTGTGGTTCAAGGGGTGGGGGCCGGCTGCCGAGGGTAACGGGGAGATGAAGCTCCGGGACCAAGCCGTGCCTGCCGCCGTTTCGGCGGATCGCGGTGCCCGTCCCGTGACGCGCGAGATCCCAGACGACACGGACGTCGACGCGATCGAGCTGCAGGCGACCGACCTGGTGGCTGCCGCGCCGCCGCGCCTGCCGGCGACCCACGCGCTGGACACGGCCGAGATCGACTGGGGACGCGATCGTCGCGTCACCGTGATCTCGACGATCCCCGCCCAGCTGGCCGCCGAGATGCTGGGGTCCCGGTCCGACGACTCCGACGACCCCGACGAGGACCACCTCACGCCGTTGTGGCGCGATCCGGCCGCACCACAGGCGGACCCCATCCCGGTCCGGACGAACGAGCAACACACGCGGCGCGTGGGCGACTCCGACCGCCAGCCGTTGAGCGCGGCGCCGGCCAGTTCGTCGGGCAGCGGTTCCGGCCCCGTCTCGGGTAGCGGGTCAGGCAGCTCGGGCAGCGGGTCTGGCGCCGGGTCTGGAAAGACGGGCGAGCCGGACGCCATCGCGCGCCGGCGGCAGCGCGCCGCGACGCTGATCGATCGCGCCCGGGCCGCCCTGGACGACGGCGATCTGACCGCCGCCGTCGACGCCGCCGAAGGGGCGATGCGCGAGGCCGACGAGGCCCCGCCGCCCGGCATCGTCGAGGTGATCGAGCCCGCGCGCCCCCTGCTGACGCGCGTCTTCGCCGCCTACGTGGGCGCCTTGTCGGAGGTGCCCGTCCTCGCGCCGCGCGCCGCCGAGATCGCGCGCGACCGGCTGGGCGAACGCGAGCGGGTGCTGATCGGACGCATCGACGGCCTGCGCACGCTGGAGGAGCTGTTCGACGGCTCCGGCCTGGGATCGACGGATGCGCTGAGAATCGCCGCCCAGTTGATTCGCACGGGCGCGATCCGCGTCATCTGACCGCTCCTACCCGCTGTCAAGGAAGGGGGTGCAAGAGGGGCGGGGGATGTGGTAGGGCACTGCCCATGAAGATCGTGCTCGCGTATTCGGGTGGTCTCGATACCTCGGTTGCCATCGTGTGGTTGAAGGAGAAGTACGACGCCGAGATCGTCGGGTTCTGTTCGGACGTGGGGCAGGGTGAGGACCTCGAGGCGGCGCGCAAGAAGGCGCTCAAGACCGGCGCGGTCTCGTGTCACGTGCTGGATCAGCGCGACGAGTTCGTACGGGACTTCGTGTACCCGGCCATTCGCGCCGGCGCCGTCTACGAAGGCGAGTACTACCTGGGGACCGCGCTGGCGCGTCCCTGCATCGCCCGCGGCATGATGGAGGTCGCCGCGCGCGAGGGCGCGACCGCGATCGCCCACGGGTCGACCGGCAAGGGGAACGACCAGGTCCGGTTCGAGCTGGGCGCCTACTGGTTCAACCCGTCCATCAAGATCATCGCCCCCTGGCGCGAGTGGGACTTCAAGTCCCGGTCCGAGCTGATCGCCTTCGCGGCCGCCAAGAACATCCCGGTCGAGGCCACGGCGTCGAAGCCGTACTCGATCGACCGCAACCTGCTGCACACCAGCTACGAGGGCGGGATCCTTGAGGATCCGGACGCGGAGCCGCCGGCGGAGATGTTCCAGCGCACCGCCGACCCGCGCAAGGCGCCCGACAAGCCGCGTGAGGTCGCGATTTCGTTCGAGAAAGGCACCCCCGTCGCCGTCGACGGCAACACGCTGGGACCGGCCGCCCTGCTGTCGGAGCTGAACGCCATCGCCGGCGAGCACGGCATCGGGCGCGCCGACGTGGTCGAGGACCGCTTCGTCGGCATGAAGAGCCGCGGCGTCTACGAGACCCCGGGCGGCACGCTGCTGCACAAGGCCCACCGGGCCGTGGCGTCGCTGACGATGGACCGCGAGGCGATGCGGCTGCGCGACAGCCTGTCGGTCGAGTACGCGACGCTGGCCTACCGCGGGTTCTGGTTCTCGCCCGAGCGCGAGGCCCTGCAGAAGCTGGTCGACTCCGTCAACGAGCCCGTCACGGGTGTGGCGCGCCTGCGCCTCTACAAGGGCAGCGCGACCGTGATTGGCCGGAAGGCGCCGCGCTCGCTGTACCGGAACGACATCGTCACCTTCGAGGATGACCGGGGCGCCTACGACCAGCGGGACGCGGGCGGATTCATTCGCCTCAACGCCCTGCGGTTGCGGACCACCGCCATGGCGAACAAGGCGCGCTAGCGCTCGCTCGCAGTCGTTAAAGATCGGGGTCGCGGCTGTCGATGCAGACCCACGATGCAGGGTAGAGCCACCGTGACCGAAACGACCGGTCATGGAGACGCGGTACGTGCGCAAGCTGGCGCGGCCGAAGTGCTGGTAGTCGACGACGAACCTGTCACGGCGCGCGGGTACGCCCGCGCCCTGTCGGCTGCTGGATACAAGGTCAACGTAGCCCACGACGGCCGTGAAGCGGCCGCGATGGCGAAGGCGCACAGCTACGACGTGATCGTCAGCGACATCGCCATGCCCGACATGGACGGGCTGGGGTTGCTGCGCACGATCCGTGAGAGCGACCTGGACGTTCCCATGATCTTCATGACGGGCAGCCCCGCGCTGGAAAGCGCGGTGACCGCCATCGAGTACGGCGCGTTCCGCTACCTGGTGAAGCCCATCTCGCCCGAGGCGATGCTGGAGTCGGTGGCGCGCGCGGTGCGGGTGCACAACCTGGCGCGCGTGCGGCGCGAGGCGATGCAGGTCCACGACCTGGAAGGCAAGCCGATCGGCGACCGCGCCGGTCTGGAAGCGCGGTTTTCGTCGGCGGTCGACAAGCTCTGGGTCGCGGCCCAGCCGATCATCTCGTGGTCCGGGCGCCGCACGTTCGCGTACGAGACGCTGCTGCGAACCGACGAGCCGACACTGCGCAGCCCGCTGGATTTCTTCGACGCCGCCGAGCGCCTGGGCAAGGCCGCGGAGCTGGGGCGCATCATCCGCCAGCACATCGCGCGGCAGCTGCGCGAGACGCCGGCCCCGGCGCTGCTGTTCGTGAACCTGCACCCGGCCGATCTGGAGGACGACGAGCTGTACGCCGACGACGGCGCGCTGACCCCGTTCGCCAAGCAGATCGTCCTCGAGATCACCGAGCGGGCGGCGCTGGACCGCATCCACGAGCTGCAGTCGCGCGTGACGCGGCTGCGGACGCTGGGCTACCGGATCGCGATCGACGATCTCGGCGCCGGGTACGCGGGGTTGACCAGCTTCGCGCAGCTCGAGCCCGAAGTGGTGAAGGTCGACATGTCGCTGGTGCGCGGCATCGATCGCTCGCCCGTGAAGCAAAAGCTGGTGCGGTCGATCATCACCCTTTGCACCGAGCTGGGCATCCAGCTGGTGGCCGAGGGCATCGAGACGCCCCAGGAGCGCGACGCCCTCATCACGCTGGGCGGCGATCTTTGCCAGGGTTATCTGTTCGCGAAACCGGGCCGTGGGTTCCCGGTGCCAGTCATGGAAGAGTGACGGGACAGCCAGAGGCAGAGGGCTCGCGTGAGCGAGTTCGAGTTCGTGTTCGAGGGTGGCCCGCGTTTAGCGGCGTGCCGGCTCGCGTGGGTCGAGAACGCCCACGGCGTTGATTTCGGTGGATCCCGCTCCGCGCTTCGCCCCCGCTGACACGCTTCACGCGCACCTCCCTCGAACACGAACTCGAACACGCTCACGCTCACGCTAGCCCTCTGGCTCAGCGCAGCTTCTCCAGCAGCCGTTCGACCTGCGCTTCCGTCTCCGCCAGCGCGCCGTCGTTGTCGATGACGTGCGTCGCGACCCGTACCTTCTCCTCGGCCGGTAGCTGCGCGGCGATGCGCGCCTCCGCTTCCTCGCGCGTGAGGCCGCCCCGGGCCACGGCCCGGGCGACCTGGGTCTCGGGCGACGCCGTGACGACGATGAGGCCGTCGAAGTCCCGCCACCGGCCGCTCTCGACCAGCAGCGCCGCCTCGTAGAGCGCCAGGGGGTGCCCCTCGGCTGCTAGATCCGCCAACCGGGAGGCGCTGGCCTCCTGGATCAGCGGGTGGGTGATGGCCTCCAGGCGGGCCCGGGCCGCCGGATCACCGAAGACGATGGCCCCCAGCCGCTTGCGGTCGACCGCCCCGTCTGGCCCGATGGTCTGGGGCCACGCTGCGGCAATCTCGGCGTTGCCGACCGTGCCCGGGGCCACGACCTCCCGCGCCAGGGCGTCGGCGTCCACGACCGGCACCCCCCGGCTGGCGAACATCCGGGCCACGGTCGATTTGCCGGTTCCGATGCCGCCCGTGAGGCCCAGGACCCGGAAACCATGCCGCATTTGCAGGGAATGGTACGCTAACAGGCCGTGTTGAGCACCGTTCCCGACGTCAGGGAGGCGACCTTCTTCGCCGAGGCGCGCGATCTGGGCGCGATTCCGCCCGAGGGCCCGCCCGAAATCGCCATCGCCGGGCGGTCGAACGTCGGCAAGTCGACGCTGCTCAATCGGCTGGCGGCGCGGCGCGCACTGGCGCGCACCTCGAAGACGCCGGGGCGCACCCGCGGGCTGGTCATGTTCGACCTGCGCCTCGCGCGCGCGCCGCTGGAAGAACTGCGGCTGGTCGACCTTCCCGGTTACGGCTACGCCAAGATCTCCAAAGGCGAGCGCGAGAGCTGGGGACCGCTCATCGAGGGCTACACCCGTCGCCGCCGCTCGCTCGCGCTGTTCGTGATGCTCGTGGACGCACGCCGCGGGCTCGAGGACGAAGAGCGGCAGCTTTACGAGTGGCTGGGGACGGAGAAGGTGCCCGCCCAGGTGGTCGTCACCAAGGTGGACAAGCTCTCGGCCACCGAGAGGGGCCTCCTGCGCAACCGCGGGCGGACGCTGTTCCGCGGGCGGGCGCCGATCTTCACGTCCGGCGACACGGGCGAAGGGATCTCCGAGCTGTGGGGCGCGATCTTCGAGGCGACGGCCGCCCTTTCGGCGCCGCCAGACGGAGCGGACGGGGGCGGTTGATGGCGGTCAGTAAGGCCCCGCAGCCGTTCCTGGTCGAGCCGATGCGCGCGGCCGATCTGGACGCGGTGATGGAGATCGAGCGGGTCTCGTTCCGCGCGCCTTGCGCCGCCCAGGTCTTTTTGGAAGAGCTGGTGCGGGACTGGGCGCACGTCGACATCGTCCGCGACCTGGCCACCCGGTCGGTGATGGCGTTCGCCAACTACTGGCTGGTCGCCGACGAGATCCACCTCCTGAACCTGGCGACGCACCCGCTGGCGCGCCGGGCCGGGCACGCCTCGCGCCTGCTGGCCCACATC
>JBJMQQ010000130.1:0-11625 GCA_045802645.1 Polyangia bacterium | reverse complement strand
GGCGGCGCATCCGCGCGCGGCGGGGCGCCCGGCGCCGGCGGAATCACCGCCTCCGGTGGGGCAACAACGGCCGGCAGCGGCGGAACAACGGCAACGGGCGGACAGCCGGGCAGCACCGGAGGCACCGCGGGCGGCGGTCCGTCACCGCCAAACGGCGCGGGCGGCAGCTCGGGCTGTTCGTGCGCGGTCGCTCGAACGTGCTCCCCGGTGGCCTGGTTGCAGACGCTCGGGCTTGCGTTGCTCGGCTGCGTTCTCAGACGGCGGCGCAAGCGCGTCCGCTGAAGACCTCTGCGTTTTGTGTTCGTTGGCAAACGCTTCCTGACGCAAGAGGTCCGTGCCCCGATTTGGCGGTTACTTCCGCCACCCGCGTGAGATAATGTTTCTGACTCTCATTTATTCGCGCTGGCTGAGGCAACATGGGTACGGGCTCGTACGACTCGACGATTCCTGAAGTCGACCCCAATGCGCGACAGACGGGTGATGCGCCCGCGAAGCGCGAGGCGGTTGCGGTCGGTCACCGCATTCCGGTGGTGCTGGTCGTCGATGCCGTGCCGCACCGGGCGGCAGCCATTCGCGCCTGGGCCTGGCAGCGGCGGGGCGTCCGGCCGGTGTTCGCCACCACCGCCACCAGCGCCTACGAGACCGCGTCTCGCGAGCAGCCCGAGGTGGCCATCATCGACCTCATGTTTCGCACCGGCCGCGGCGTCGCCGTCGCGATCGAGCTGCGACGGATCGCGCCCGGGATCGAGATGGTGTTCGTGGTCGACAACCCGGCTGACCCGGAGGTCCAGGCGGCGATGGATCTCGGCTGGCAGCGGCTGGTCGCGTCCGACCACCTGGAAGAGTGGCTCGATCGCGGGCTGAAGCCGCTGGCGAAGCTGGCTCGCATCGAACGCGAGCTGCGGATCGCCCGGCGAGAAGCCGAGACGGCGTCGGCCGGCAACGTCATCCCCGCCGTGCCGTCGCTGCCCCTCAGCGTGGCGGAGCGGCGCTACCGCGAGACGTTCCTGCGCTCGAAGATGGCGACCGCCGGCGAGCGGCGCGAGGCGGCCCGACTGGCGGGCGTCCCGTACACGACGTTCTGCGTGATGCTCCGGAAGCTGGGCATCAAGCAGTAGCCGTCACGCCGACCGGGGCTCGTCGGAGCTGCCCGGCCGGTGCAGGGCCGATAGCTGCGCCCGCAACCGGCGCACGTGCCCGTCGTAAAGACGATTGTTGGGCGCCAGCACCAGCGCGCGCTCCCACGCCAGCAGCGCCTCCTGAAAGCGCCCCTCCGCGCGCAGCTGGATGCCCTGATCGAACAGCTGGACGGCGGGGCTGACCGGGCCGCGCACCGCCGGCGCAAACGCTTCGGGCGGCAGGGGCAAGCTCACGCGGCGGGTGTCGTCATCCGACGGCGACGCCTCGCGCGGCAGCGGCCCGGACGCCTCCAGGATCTCCCGCTCGTTCAGCGCGATCCCCGACGTCGGCCCGTCCGACTGGCCGATGGCCTCGGGAACGCCTTCGGCCTCTGACGGGGACGACACGATCGACGCGACGACCGACGTCCCCACCTCGGTGTCCAGCAACGCCGAGAGCGCCGCGGTCACGTCGCGCTCCCTGCTGGACGCGCCGAGCTCGGCCAGGCAGTCGCCCAGCGCGGCCCCCAGCTCGTGCGCGCTCCCAAAACGGTCCGACGGCTTTTGCGCAGTCGCCTTGCGCACGGCGGCCGCGACGCTGGCGGGGATCGTCGGATCGACGGCGGCGGGATCGCAGCAGGCCGCGGTCGTCGCCGCCCGGATGACTTCGGCGTCCGCGCCGTCGAACGGGCGGCGCCCCACGAGGCACTCGAAGAGGATGACGCCGACCGAGTACACGTCGCTGCGCCGGTCCTCGCCGCGGCTGGCGATCCGTTCCGGCGCCGAGTAGCGGTACTTGCCAACGAACAGTCGCCCCGGCTGCGTGCGGGCGGTCGCGCGCGCCGCGCCGAAGTCGATCAGCTTGGCGGACCCGCTGGTCGAGATGATCACGTTCTCGGGGCTGAGGTCGCGGTGAATGAGGCCAAGCTCGCCATCGGCGTCGCCCAGCTCGTGCATGTGCTGCAGCGCCTCGCAGACGTCCGACAACACGTGCAGCACCATCAGGACCGGCAGCCGCCTTCGCGCGGCGAGCATGCGCCGGTGCGCAAGCCGCAGGGTGATTCCGGAAACGTACTCCATCGCGATGAAGTACCGGCCTTCGAGCTGCCCGAAGTCCAGCACGTCGACGATGTTCGGGTGACTGAGACGGGCCGCCAGCGACGCCTCGCTCACGAACATCTCCACCAGCTCCGGGCGCTGGTGAAGGTGCGTCAGCATCGTCTTGATGACGATTCGCTTCTCGAACCCCTCGACGCCCTTGATGTTGGCGCGCCACACCTCCGCCATGCCGCCGGTCGCCAGCCGCGATTCGATCTCGTAGCTGCTGAAGCGCGTCCCCGGCACCCACGGAGACGGCACGGCGGGGACTTGCTTCGCCGCCGTGCCGCTCTTCGGGTTCTTCGTGTGGGGGATGGTCGGCTCCCCGTCGTCATCCACCTCCTCCGGCGCCCGCAGGCTGTCTTCTTCGCTGATTGCCATGGCCGGGGAGGTCGTCGCCTTACAGGGCCCGCAAGAACGCCGTCAGGTCGCTCTTCTGGCCGCCGCTGAGGCCAATCTGGAAACGGCGATCGAAGTAGTCGACCACGTCCTCGATACGCCCCGCCTGGCCGTCGTGGAAGTACGGCGGGCGCGCGGCCAGCCCGCGGAGCGGCGGCGCGCGGAACGTGCCGATCTCAGCCCACTTGTGCGAGCCGTTTGCGCGGCCGAGGTCGCAGACCGAGCGCGTGGGGTTTCCCTCCCCCTTGCTCTGGACGGTGACCAGCGGCAGCACCGGATCGCAGTTGGGAGCGTCCGCGGTTCCGACGTCGAACATCCGGACCACCGAGTGGCCGCCGACGTTGGGCGAGTTGTGGCAGGTGCTGCAGGTTCCCGTGATCGTCTTCTGCGCGAGTAGGTCGTTCAGACCGTTGACGCCACTGATCGTGAACGGGACGTTGTTGAAGATCTCCTGACCGCGGTAGTTGGCGGCGCGGGCGGCAGCGACGCGGCGGCGATGTGCGCCGTCGTTCGCAATCCACGGCGAGCAGGCGTGCGCGTGATCGTGGTCGTGATCTCCGGCCTGGTCGTAGACCGCCCAGGCGTCGAACAGGTTGAACACCTTGGACGTGAAGGGCTGGCCCGCGGGGTCGAGGTCCTGTATGTCGTTGATGCCGATGTGGAACGGCTGATTCATGAGGTTGGTCGGGCCGCCCGTGGCGCCGTCGCTGTCGAGGCGCCCCGCCACGGCGTCGATCGATTGCGCGAAGAAGATGCCCAACTGGAAGTCGTCCTGCGCCTGGACCACGTCGGGCGGGACCGGTCCCATGCCCGTCGGCGGCGGCGACGAGTCACGCTGCTCGTGCAGGTTTGCCGCGCCGCCCACCAGGCCTGAAAGCGCCGTGCGCACCAGGCCCGGGCCAGCCGTCCACGTCACGCTGGAGACCAGGGCCTCGTTCGCGCTGGAAGTCGGCCGGCGGAAGTTCAGGAAGGACGTCGTCGTCGAAAAGCCCGACGGGTCATTGACCGCGATGACGTCGTATTCGCTGGTCGCGGGGTTCGTTCGGGTGAAACGGGTCAACCCGCGCGCCAGCAACGTCGGCGCGAAGTTCACGAGCCGCTGGAAGAAGGTCGTGAGGTCCGCGTCCGGGCGCGCCCCTTCGTCGTGCGGCAAGAACAGCGGGTCGTGTCCGCCGCTGGTGATGAACGCCGTCGTCGCTCCCAGCGGCGTCAACGTCCATCCCTGATTGGCCGAGTGGCACGTCTCGCAGGTGCGGGCGTTCTTTCCCAGAGTCTGAAAGAACGAGTTGCTCCGATCGATTGTGCCCGTCGTCGTGACGGTCTCGGCCACCCCTGCGGGGTTCACGGCTGCCGCGAGCGCCGACTCGCTCACCGTCGTGGAATCGCCCGCCGAGTCGCTCGTCGCTCCGCACCCAGCCAGCGCAAACATCAACCCGCTCGACGAAAGAATAAGCCGTTTGACCATCATTCGAAGCCCTCCGTTGGCAATGCCCGCAATACGCGGAGGATCACTTTATCGTGATTCCGAAAATCCGATCAATGGTTCAGTTATCCGTAATTGGCACCACTCGGTAACGTCCCGACACGTCGGTTGGTAACGTTCATTGTCGGTCAGCGGTTTCGCCGCGCGGATACAGGCTCGGCGGGAAACGGCCTTCAATCCCACCCGATTGGTACTCGATGAAGTAGATCAACGCCCAGATCTGTTCATTGGCGAGCTTTCCGCGCCAGGCCGGCATCTTCCAGCGGTTGCCTTCCTTCTCGATCTTTCCGTTCGCGATGGTCCGGAAAATGTCGGAGTACGGGCGCCGGACTCCGAAGAACAGCCCCTCGCCGCGCCCCCAGTTCGCCGCCGGCCCAGGCATCTTGACGACGTCCTCCATGCGACGGCGTCCGCCGTGGCACTCGTTGCAGAACGTGCCCCAGATGTGGATGGTCTCGACGGCGGTCTGTTCATCCCAGAAACCGCTCGGGGCCTGCCTCTCGCCGATCTCGGCGTCGCGATCGCGCGCGCCGGCCTCGGGCACTTTCAGGTAGCCGCCGCGAAAACCCCACCAGAGATCGCCGACGTGCACCTGGCCGGGGTCATTGGCTTCCGGCTTGCGGGCCGGAGCCGGGTCGCGCGACAGCACGAACGTCGTGTCCGACGCGGCGGCCGGCTCGATGGTCTTTTCCGTCGCGCTCGTCGAGGCGCAACCCGTCACCGCGACGAGGACAGCGGCCAGCGTGGAGAACCGGCCGGCAACCTGAGCGCACTTCACTCGTAAGACCCGTACGACTGGCCGGCCTTGTTCTTGTGCGCGGCGTTCTTCGACTCGAGCTTCAAGCTCAGCTCCGCGGGCTTGTCCGCCCCGACCTCGACCCAATCGGATGTCGGGCTGGACCCCGGGGCCCAGGCGACGACCTTGCGGCGTCCGGCGGGGACGCCGGCGATCTCGAACGTCCCATCGGCCTTCACTTTCGCGAAATAGCGGTTCGGCACCACGAGCACTCGTGCCGCCATGTCCGGGTGGATGTTGCAATAGACGTCGACGGGGCCGGGCTCATTGAAGGTGTGAGACTTGGCCTCGCTCGCCGCGTTGTAGAGCCCGAGGTCGAACGAGTTCCCGGTGCTGAGGGAAAACACGTTGTGATAGATGTTGTCGTTGTTCGGGAACGAAATGGTCGTGCCGCGCTGGATGACGGCCCAGCCGGGCAGGAACTTCTTTCCGCTCTGTTGAATGACTTTCTTCTCGCCTTTCACGGGCGGCGCCATGACGTTGTCGACGTAGACGTACGCCACGGGCTCTCCCGACGGGACGGCGACCTTTCCGTGTATCGCCCCCGCGGAGCCGTCGCTGACCGCGACGTGCCGCGAAGCCGCGCTGGCCGACGACTCGCGCCGCGGCGCCGCGCTCGACGGCGTGCTGGCCGACGCGGAACGCGACGGGGCGGGTGCCGGCTCGCTCTTGGCGGGCGCGGCGAACTCGGCCTCTGGAATGTTCGGGACGTTCTTGAGGGCGCGACTCAGCACGGCCGCGCGTTGCCGATCCAGCTCGGCGGCCTCACCGATGGCGGCGCGCAACGCCTGAACCTGCCCCTGCATCTGACGCACCTCGCGCCGCAGATCCTCCACGTCGGACGCTTCTGCCCCCAGCGCGATCCGCGGAAGCGCAAAAGAGAGGGCGATGAGGCCTACAAGCCTCGTTCGAGACCACGTCGAGTTCCTCACGCATTTCCTCCATTCGTTCGTCGTGAATTGACCAGCCCAAACAGCAACAGCAATCCGCCCAGCGGGACGGAAGACCAGACCAGCAGCGTCAGCATCCGCGCCCGATCCACCACCCGGCGGCGGGGAACGACCCAGGCCAGTCGCGCGGCGGTGGCGCCCTCTCCGGCCCGGCCAATCTTCACGCGGTAGGCCTGGCCGCCCAGGGCGAGGTCGCTCAACCCGTCCGCCAGGCGCGCGGCGCCCCGCACGGCCTCCTCGTGCCGCGGGTCCGCGGAGCTGGAGGCGGCGACGCGGTCGCCGATGAACACGCCGCCCGCGACGCCCAGCGCCGTGTCGACGGTTGCGAGCTGGCTCTTCGCCAGCGGCAGCCCCTTCACCAGCAGCGCGGGCGTCTCGCCGCCCGAGCGAATCGGCGCGAGGCCGATGACCTGCACCTGGTCGGGCAACGTCCAGATGTCAGAGGTGGGCTTTTCGAACGCCGCCCGCACCGCCGTCGAGGAGCTGAGATCGACCTCGCGCAGGCTCACGGCGCCGGTGACCGCTTGCACCTTGCCGTTGGCGTCCAGCACGGCCAGCAGCGTGGCGCCCGACGATTTGCGCAGATCTTCCAGCACGTCCTGAACGGTGGCCTGGTCGAACTTCGGCGCCAGGACCGTGGCCCGGATCCGGTTGTCGTCGGCCAGCACCTTGACCTCGGAGACCAGCTGCTCTCGCTGGCGAGCGACGAGCTCGTCCAGCGTGCGCGAGGCCTGCGCCAGCGCCTCGTCGTCTTGCGCGGACAGCACGCGATCCAGCTCGGCGTTGGCCAGCCAGGCCGCCGCGCCGAGCGCGCCAAACGACAAGATCGCGGCCACGGTCGCGACCACGGCGCCGGCGGACCGCGCGCGCGACGGCGGCGCGGGCTCCGACGCGGGCACGACCTCCAATCGAGTGCGATTGGGCTTCATCATTTGTCGCTCCTCCCTGGGGCAGGCTCGAGAGTGAAAGAGAGTGTCTCCGTCGGACCGGAGGTGGGCGTCGTCTCTCGCGAGACCGGCAGGTACCCTTCGGCGTCGATGCGCAGCTTGAGCGTCCGTCCCACCGGAAGTCCGCTGATCGTGGCGGGCGTCTTGAGGCCGGTCGGCCTGCCGTCGACGAAGATGGACGCGCCCTCAGGCCGGCTGTGCAGCTCCAGCGTCGCCGTCGATTGATTTGATTGGGCGCTGCCGGACGAGCCGCCCGGCCCCTGGCTGCGCATCACGAACACGCCCGCGCCGGCCAGCCCGGCGACGGTCACCAGCGCGGCCACGAGCACCCCCGCCTTCGAGCGGGCGCGCGCTGGTTCACGTGCTGGTTGTTGTTGTAGGGGCGGCAAGTCCGCGATCAAGACGTTCGCGGGCGGATCTTCCGGCGCGACGCTCACGGGCCGCGTGGAGGCCATCTCGTCGTACGGCATCTGCTCTGGAACGCTGCCGCCCGGCAGCGGCGCATCGAAGCTGGTCGACCAGAGCGCCCGCGGCTGGCTGACCGCGCGGCTGGACGACCGCTCGGCGCCACGGGCGGGCGGCTTGACGCTCTCGAGCGCGTTCAGGCGCTGCAGCGCTCCGTCGGCGTTGTCTCCCTGGCTGATCGACTTCTTCAGCGCGGCCCGCTCCGCGCCGAACAACGACTCGATCCACTGGCCGACGCTCTTGGTCGTCGGGCGGTTGTGCCGGCCCAGCAGGAAGCGGTCCAGGTCCTCCGACAGCTCGGCTGCGCTCTGATAGCGCTGCGACGGGTCGCGGGCCAGCGCGCGCAGCGTGATCTGGTCCAGCGTCGCCGGAACCTCGGGGCGCAGCACGCTGGGCGCGTCCAGCGGACGCGAGCGGACGGCGCCGATCGTCTCGGCGTCGGTCGCGCCGTCGAAGTGGCGCGCACCCGTCAGGCACTCCCACAGCACGACCCCCAGACAGAAGACGTCCGTGCGGCGATCGGTGCGCCCGCCCTCCAACTGCTCCGGCGCGCAGTAACCGTACTTGCCCTTGAACACGCCGGGGACGCTCTTCGGGCCGGCGGGGTTCCGCACCATGCCGAAGTCGAGCAGCTTCACCACGCCGTGGTAGGTGACGAAGATGTTGCGCGGGCTGACGTCGCGGTGAACCAGCCCGATGAGGCGCCCCTGCCCGTCGCGCGCGTCGTGCGCGTACTGCAGTCCCTGCGCCGCCTGCTGCGTGAGCAGCGCCGCGATCTCGATCGGGATCGCCTGCGCGCCCTGGCACCGCCCCGCGACGGCCGAGAGATCCTCGCCGGGCAGGTACTCCATGCTGATGAAGTACTTACCCTCGACCTCGCCCAGCTCGTACGTCGCGACGATGTTGGGGTGCTCGAGCCGCGCGGCGATGCGCGCCTCATTGAGGAACATGTCGCGCAGCCGCGTGCTGTCGGCCAGGTGCGGAAGGATCCGCTTGAGCGCGACGATCTTGACGAACCCCTGCACCCCGCGCCGCTCGGCGATGTAGAGGCGTCCCATGCCGCCCTGCCCAAGCAAACCCAGGAGACGATAGCGACCGAAGGTTTCGTGCATCTGGGCCGAGGAGTCGGGCGACGTGTCCGCGCTATGCCGCTGTCCGATCACGCGGACTCTCCCTTCGTCACTATGGGGCAGTTGATTGAGACGTTTAAAGTCAGCCGCTACGAGACGTTATGCCGCTGACACTTGGTTTGATTGGCAATGACGTGACGCGAAGATCTGCGGCGCTCGGACACGAAGTGGTTTGAACTCAGAACCGTTTTCGAGAGTGGTTGAGCTGCCACGCCTCCGGCGGCCGCGCCGCGCCTGATGAAACCGGGGCGCTCGACGATACGAACCGGAACAGGTCCCGCGGCGAAGCCACTTTTGAAATCTGACGAAGGCTCGCCGATTGGTTTGCCAGCACACCAATCGTCGTTGGAATAGTCATGGCTCGTACGGTTGTGAGCGACGGTCAATTGCGCCAGTAATCCGCGCAGATGCAGCACTCAAGCTAACGAAATTTCCGTCGAACCAACCGAGCGCGTGCGGCCTTCGGTTGTGAACAGATCGAGACAGGCGAGCGCCGGGTCACCGGCGCCGCAAGTGGACGGTCGCACGCGCGACGCCGATCGCGAGCAGGTGGTCTTCGCCATCTCGCGCTCACACGAAGGTCGGCACGAGGAAGCCATTCGCCTTTTGTCAGAGGTGGCCCGTCGCCGGCCGAACGACGCCTCCATCAGATCAGACCTCGCGATGGCGCTGCTCGCGGGCGGCTACCTCGAGGAAGCCACGGACGGGTTCCTGGAGGCACTCAGGCTCGACCCACACCTGGCGCAAGCGCAATGCGGACTGGGTCTGGCGCACCAGCAGCTGCAGCGCTGGCGGGAAGCAGCCGAGGCTTTTCGCATCACCGAGATGCTGGCGCCCGACCAGCCGGCGGGCCCCTTCAACCTCGGTCTGGCCTTGCAGGCGATGGGCGAGCACGAGGAGGCACGCCGCGCGCTGCTCCGCGCCGCGGCCCTCGCCCCCGGCGATGCCGAGATCGCCGACGCGCTGGCCGCGCTGCCCGCGCCGTCAGCGCCGCCCGACTCTGAGTGCGGCACTGCACGCTTCACCGGCGACCTCGGCACGTTCGGGTTGCCCGACGTTCTGGAGCTGATGCGCGCGCAACGCAAGACCGGCGCGCTGGTGATCTCGTCGCGCCAGGGCGTCGGAACCGTCCGCCTCGTCAACGGACGGCTGGCGAGCGCGTCGGCGCCCGGAGCCCCGCGCCCCGTCGGCGCACCGGTCAGTCAGGAGGGTGCGCTCCGGCAAATCCTCGACGGGCTGGCTCCGATGCTGAGCTGGCACGAGGGCGCGTTCTCGTTTCACCCGGGCGGCCCGCCGGCAGCGCCGGTCGTCTCGTTCGATACGCAGCAGGTGGTGATGGAGCTCTTTCGGATGACCGAAGAGCGCTCCGCCCGCCGTTCGTCAACCTGACAGAGGAGGATCGATGATCGCACAACGAGAGCCAACCCGGTGCCCGAGAGGCCATCGCTTCGCGCACCGGCTTTGGTCGTGGCTGCTCTTCGCGGCCCTCTCGCTGCTGGCGCGGACGGCGCTTGCGCAGGAAGAGAAACCTCTGGCGCCGTCGCTCCCCGAAGCGACCGACGACGGGTCCGCGCCCGAGATGCCCGACGAGGTCACGCCCGATGATCGAATCGCCGAGCTGACGGAACGCCTGCAGCGCGACGAAGAAGAGCGGCACAAGAGCGCCCCCGCGCTGACCTGGAACGGCTACGTCGACTTCGGCTTCTTCGCGCCCATCGGCAACGGCGGCGCCGGCTGGATTCGCGACACGGGGAACGTCGCGTTCCCGCAGTACAACCAGTATTCCTGGGTCTTCCTGGGCGACATCCTGGGCACGCCGGTCAATACCCGCGGCGAAGTGGCCTCGCTGGGGAATGCGCCCGGCATCCAGCGCTTCGACAGCGTCGGATCGGCGGGCGCGGGCGGATTCATCGTCAACGAGATCAACCTGCGTCCCCGCTACCAGCTGGCCGACAACGCCATCCTGCGGGCCAGCATCAACTTCATCCCGCGCACCGGGTCGGACTTCGCGCTGGGCGACTTCATCGACGCCGATCAGGCGGAGCTCGAGTACATGCCGACCGCCGACGGGAAGACGTCGATCTTCATCGGCAAGACGATGTCGGTCTTCGGCATCGAGTACAAGGAGCACCGTTCGGACCAGCGGTTCGGCATCACGCCGTCGCTGGTCGGCCGCTACACCGACGGGCCCGTGCTGGGCATCAAGGTGCGCAGCAAGCTGCTGAACGACTGGCTGATCCTGGCCGGCGCGGTCAGCAACGGCTCGTCGACGACCGAGCAGTTCCACTTCTACAGCGAGATCGACCAGAACTGGGGCAAGACCCTGACCGGTCGCGCGGCGATCGCCATCCCGGTCGGGCAACTGCTGCACAACGATGATCGGCTGGAGATCGGGTTGTCCGGCGAGTGGGGTCCGCAGGATCGCGCGACGGACAACAACGGCAAGATGTGGTTCGAGGGCGTGGACCTCCAGTACCTGAACGCGAACTTCACGCTCAAGGGCCAGCTCATGCGGGGCGCCGCGCCTGGCCTCGCCGAGAGCGCAGCCGGTGTGTACGGGCTGAAGTTGCACGCCTCCGGCTTCCTCGAGGCCGACTGGATGGTGCTGCCCCGCCTCGGGTTCATGGGACGCGTGGCGCTGCGCGACGCGATCGTCACGCTGGGCCAGCCGTCTCCGACGGACACCTCGCAGACCCGCATCTACATCACCAAGCAGGTCCAGTACACGGTTGGCGCGCGCGTGGTCTTCAACCCGCACATCGTCGCCAAGCTCGAGTACCTGCACAACCAGGAGTACGGCGGCGTGCCGTCATTCCGCGACGACATCTTCACGTCGTCGTTGGTGTTGTCGTTTTAGCTCCCATGACGAAGGCATCAGACGGAGGACGCATGCTGAACGAAAGACGGTTACCTAGTCCGATTCAGATGGGCTTCCTGCTCCTGGTGTTCGGACCAGCGCTGGCCGCCTGCAATCAAACAGACGGCTTCACCGAAGAGCAATGGGCGGCCATCGAGCAGATGGAGCCGCTGAAGGGCGGGCCACCGCCCAGCAAGTACAACCTTCGCGGCGACGACCTGGAGCTGGCGAAGTTCGGCCAGATGATCTATTTCGACAAGGACGTCGCCGAGGCCATCACGGCGGCGGGTCCGTCGGGCAACGTCGGCGACATCCGCAAGGTCTCCTGCTTCAACTGCCACGGCTCGGAGTACGCCGTCGACGCGCGGCCGTTCCCGATCTC
>JBJMQQ010000129.1:0-9502 GCA_045802645.1 Polyangia bacterium | reverse complement strand
GTTCGCGCGCGACGGGTGCCGCGGGCGCGCGGGCTTCGGGCGGCGCGACGGGGGCCGCGGGACGCGCCGGCACCGGCGGGCTCGCGGTTGGCGGAAGCACCGGCGGCGGTGGTCGCACCGGCTCGGCCGGCTCGCGTGGTACGGGCGGCGCTGGCGGCGGCGCCAACTGCGTGGACAGCATTCGCCAGATGGGCTACGCGTACCCGGGCGCGCCGGCCTGCAGCATGTGCAAGGACAACACGACGGACCTTTCGACCAAGTGCATGGACATGGTCGACTGCCTCGAGAAGGGCTACCCGTGCGCCGGCAACTGCCAGACCAACTGCCTCAACATGAGCGGCGGCAGCGGCGTCCTGTCGACGTGCGTGAACGCGTTGGTCAAGGTCGCCTGCCCCTGACACGACCGCGGACCTGCGCCGCAGCCGGCGGCGATCAGTACAGGTAGCCGAAGGTAACGACCGTGTAGATGCAGTCTTCGACCAGGTTGTCGCAAGCGACGGCCAGGTTGTACAGGCCACCTGGCAGCGTGCCCGTATAGCCGGTGTCGGTTCCGGCCCAGTCCGAGTGATAGATGGTGCCGAAGCCTTGCGAACCGTCGCAGGAGCCGCTGCTGTTCGAAACGGCGGAGACATACATCGCGTCACCAACGGTATCGTTGATGTCGAACACGATCTCCGCGCCGCTGGGGATCGAGTAGGGACCCTCGATGCACTCCGCAACGCCGGCCGGCGTCGAGTGCGCATAGTTGATCACCCAGTCGGTCTCCACTCCGCTGGTGCGGGTCGTCCCGCCACCGCACCCAATCAACCCCAACACGGTCACTGCTGCGAGCCAGATCCGAGTCCTCATAGTCGACCTCCCAATGACACCACAGTGTAATGACCGCTCAGCGGAGAGGGAGGGATTCGAACCCTCGATACAGCTTTTGGGCCGTATAACGGTTTAGCAAACCGCCGCCTTCGGCCTCTCGGCCACCTCTCCATGCCGTTTGCACGGCAGGGGGCACCATAGAGGAAGGCGCGCGCGCGCGCAAGTGACGACCGCTGCACGACGCACTTGACGTTCGCCGACGCGCACGGCATACGTGTCGCTTCAAAATTAGCGGCTGTAGCTCATCTGGATAGAGCACCGGCCTACGAAGCCGGGGGTAGCAAGTTCGAATCTTGCCAGCCGCACAGAACGACCGCCCACGGTCCGCGTCAGACGCTGGATCGCGGGCGCCGGGCGATGCGCCACAGCAGGGCGGCCATCGCCACGAAAACGGCCAGTCCCAGCAGCTGATAGCCGCCCGTCCCCAGCGCCCGCGTGAGCGCCGCCTCGACGGAGAGCCGCCCCACCGCGTGCGCGCCCGCGTCGGTGACCGTGAGCAGCGCCACGGCGACGCCGGCCACGGCGCCACCGGCCACGAGCCCCGTCGCGAACAGGTTACCGGGCCCGAGCTCCGCGTCGGGGCCGCCCACCCGTTCGCCGCGACGACGAGCCGCCCCGTCGGCCAGCGCGCGGACCAGCCCCCCCACGAAGACGGGTGAGGTCGTCGACAGCGGCAGGTACGCGCCGACGGCGAAGGACAGCGATCCGACGCCGCACAGCTCCACTGTCGCCGCCAGCGCTGCGCCCACCATCACGTACTGCCAGTCCAGGTTGAACGCCAGCAGCCCCCGGATCAGCGTCGCCATCAGCGTCGCCTGCGGCGCGGGATAAAGATCGGACCCGATCAGGTGATGCGGCGGACGATCCAGGATCCGGATCGTCAGGCCGACGACGATCGTCGCCGTCGTCACCCCGATGAGGAGGCCAATCTGCTGCGCGCGCGGGGTGGCGCCGACCAGAAAGCCCGTCTTCAAGTCCTGCGACGTCGCGCCCGCGTTCGCGGCGGCGATGCAGACGATCGCGCCGACGCACAACGCCATCGGCTGGTAGACGTCGCCCGTCCAGTGCAGGCCGACGAACACCAGGCAGGTCGCCATCAGCGTCGCGATCGTCATCCCCGAAATTGGGTTGGATGACGATCCGATCAGGCCGACCACGCGGCTGGCGACGGTCACGAAGAAAAATCCGAAGACGACGATCAGCAGACCCAGCAGCAGCTTGCTGCCGATCCCGGGCCCAGGCACGAACGGCAGCAGCGCCATCACCACCACCAGCACCGCCGAGCCGACCAGCACGAACGTGATCGGGAGGTCGCGCTCGGTCCGCGCGGCGCCGCCCCGGTCGCGGCGCCGAAGGGCGGCCAGGCTCTCCTTGAAAGACGAGACGATCGTCGGCAGCGTCTTCAGCAGCGTGATGAACCCGCCCGCGGCGACGGCGCCGGCGCCGATCTGCCGCACGTACGCGCGGTACACGGCGGTGGCGCTGTCGGTGAACGCGTGCGACGCGGGACTCCAGCCGCCCGGGCCGCCTGCCGTCGCCACGCTGGCGAGATAACCGAGCTTCACCAGCTGGGCGGCGATGGCGTCTGGCGGCGTCACGACCGTCAGGAGCGGGATCAGCGCCAGCCAGGCGAGCACGCCGCCGGCCACCAGCACGCCGGCGATCTGCGGGCCGATGATGTAACCGACGCCCAGGTACTCGGGCGTGATGTCGCCGCTGATGACGGCGGCGGGCAAGTACCGGCTGGTCGCGCGCACGGCGATCGCGGGCGCCTCCGCCACGAGGCGGATCACCTTCTGCAGCATCGCGTACACGAAGGCGACCCCCAGCCCCTGGTACGCCGTGCGCGCCAGATCGCCGCCGCGCTCGCCGGCGATCAGCACCGAAGCGCAGGCCGTTCCTTCCGGATAGGGGAGGCGGGCGTGCTCCTTGACGATCAGCGAGCGCCGCAGCGGGATCATCATGAGGACGCCCAGGAGGCCCCCGACCATCGCCAGCGACAGGATCGTCCAGTACGAGAAGTACGGCTCACCGACGCTGGCGCCGGTCGCGGGCGAGCGGCTGAGGAAGAGAAAGCCCGGCAGCGTGAAGACCACGCCGGCGGCGATCGACTCGCCCGCGGAGCCGATCGTCTGCACGATGTTGTTCTCGAGGATCGTCGACGAGCCGAGCCGCTTGAAGAGCGAGATGGCCAGCACGGCGATCGGGATCGACGCCGAAACGGTCAAGCCGGCCTTCAGCGCCAGGTACACGGTGGCGGCGCCGAAGATCACGCCGAAGAGCATGCCCAGCGCGATGGCACGGAACGTCAGCTCGCGGACGTTGGCGTCGGCCGGGACGTAGGGGGCCGGCGGCGCGGCGTCTGCCCCGTCGCCCTCCGGCGCGCCCGTCAAAGCAGGTCTCCCCAGCGGCAGAGCGTGATCGCGCGCTGGCCCAGGGCGCGACGGACCTTGTCGGAGGTGAGCGCGCCCAGCTCCAGGAGGCGCTGGTAACGGCCGGACTCTTCGACCCGGTCCGCGTCGTCCTCGCCCGGGTGGCAGATCAGCTCGTGCGGGCCCGCCGAAAGTCGGCCGATGATCTCCAGGATGCGGATCTCGTCGAGGTGCCCGGACTCGACGTAGCCCCAGCTCTGCGGTCCGTGCCGGCGGGCGCCGAGCTGCCGGCGCGTGAGCCAGGCCAGCCCCGTCAGCAGGCTGGCCTCGAGTCCGCGGCGCGGTTCAGTGACCCAGGCGAGGGTGGGGCGCTCGACCGCGCTGCGGATTGCGGCGATGCCGTGGCGGCGCGCGACAGCCTCGACCGCGCGGCCGACCACTGGCAGGAAGCCCAGGTGGTGATGTGTGTCCAGGTGGTCGACGGCGATACCGGCGTCGCGGATCCGCGCGACCTGCGCGTCCAGCTCGCGTTCGACGTCCTCGGGGGCGACGCGGCCGCGCACCCAGGCCGTGATGAAGTCGTGGCCGCGCGCGTGGAAGGTCCCCGCGCGCGAGTCGGCGATCAGCGACGGCACGCGGTCCGCGGGCGCGACGGGCGCGCCACCCGTCAGCGCCAGGTGAACGCCGACGCCCAAGCCGGGCGCCTCGGCCAAGAGAGCGCGCGCCGCGCCGAGATCCGCCACGTTGCCGAGGAGGGATGTGCTGGTGACGACCCCGTCGCGGTGCGCGCGCAGGATGCCGCGCGAGATGGCCGGTGATAGCCCGAAATCGTCGGCGTTGATCACCAGGCGAATGTCGGAACCGGGCATCGTGCGCATCAATACTACGACCGCGTCATTGACCCACTCTGGCAATGATGATATTTCCTGTTTAATTGTGGCTAAGCGCATCCTGATCGCCGACGACAGCGTGACGATCCAGAAAGCCTTTGCCCTGACGTTCGCTGGCGAGGACGTGACGGTCACGACGGCCCGGTCGGCCGACGAGGCGTTCGCGCTGGCCCAGAAGGTGCGGCCGGACCTGATCGTCGCCGACGGGGTGATGCCGGGGCGCACCGGGTACGACCTCTGCGCACAGGTGCGGTCGGACCCGGCGTTGCGGGCGGTGCCGGTCTACATCCTGGCCTCCGCGCAGCAGCCCTACGATGAGGCGCGGGCGACCAAGTCGGGCGCGGATGGGCAACTGACCAAGCCGTGGGACACGGCGGCCTTCCTTCAGCAGGTCGCCAACCTGGGCCCTGGCGCGGCCGCGCCAGCGCGCCGGACGACGGCGTCCTCGATGCCCGCCGCTGCGGTGGATGACGCCGAGTACGGCGAGATCAGCATCGAAGGCAACGGGGACGCAGCCACGCCGCCGCCGGTCGTGGCTGCGCCGGCCCCTGCGGCGCCATCGGCTCCGGCGCCCCTGCCGCGCTCGCCGACGCCGCCGCTGCCGAACGCGCCGCTCGCCGCCCCACCGGGGATGCGTCCGTCGCTGATTCCTGGGATGCGTCCCGGGGTGCCACCTGCTGCGCGTCCGGGGACCGCGCCGATGCGCCCGCTGGCGCCCGCGGCCGCGGTCCAGGCTCCGCCGCGTCCGGCGGCGCCCGTCGCGGGGCGCACGATGATCGGCCTTCCGGCGGCCGGGGTTCCGATGCCGGGGATCGCGCGCGCGACGGCACCAGGTGTGGCGCCCATGCCCGCTGCCGGCCCCGCGCTGCGGGCCCCGTTCGCGCCCGCGCCGCCGCCGGCTGCCGCGCCTGTCGTCCCCTTCACGCCGCCCGCGCCCCCGCCGCGACCGCGCACGATGACGCCGACTCCGCCCCCCGTCGTGGCGCCGCCGCCGCGCGCGCGCGTGCTGACCCCGTCGCCGGCCGCACCCCAGACCGCGGCGACCCACTCCGCCGTCAGCCAATCCATCGAACAAAAGCTGGCCGCCATCAGCGCCAAGGGCCCCGAGTACGAGGCCATCGCCAAGCTCTCGCGCGAAATCATCGAACAGGTCGTCTGGGAAGTCGTCCCCGACCTCGCGGAAGCGATCATCCGCGAGCACATGGAAAAGCGCGGCCGCCTCTCGTAGCGGTCTGGCCGCTAGGCTTCGTTGCCGACGTAGATGACGAGGCAGGTGACGTTGTCGTCGCCGCCACGCTCGTTGGCCAGGTCGACGAAGACCTTGGCGACGTCGCGGTAGAAGTGGCCCGTCAGCACCTGGCCCAGCTCGTCGATGGTCAGGTAGTTCGACAGCCCGTCCGAGCACAGCAAGAAGCAGTCGCCCGCCTGCACGGCGATGCCGGCCAGGTCCGGCTCGACGCTGGGCTCGAAGCCGACCGACCGCGTGATGATGTTGCGAAAGCGCGACTCCTTGGCTTCTTCAGGCGAGATCAGGCCGGCCCGCACCTGCTCCTGAATCCAGGAATGATCCTCCGTGAGCTGCCGGGCGCGGCCGTCGCGGTACAGGTAAGCGCGCGAATCGCCCACGTGCCCCAGGTGCACGTAGCCGTCTGAAAACATCAGCGCCGTGAGCGTGGTCCCCATCCCCGACAGCTCGGGGTTGGCCATCGCAGTCTCGTAGATGTGGCGATCGGCCTCGACCACCGCGCGCCGCAGCAGCGCGTTCAGCGGGTGGGCGGCGCCCGAGGTCAGGTGCTCGGGCCGCTTGAGCAGGCCGGCCTTGTGCATGTCGGTGATCTCGTGCTCGAGAATGTCGACGGCCATGCGGCTGGCGCGCTCGCCGCCCAGGTGCCCGCCCATGCCGTCGGCCACCGCGTACAGGCGAAGCTCGTCGTTACACAGGAAACTGTCTTCGTTGTGTGTCCGCTTGCGCCCCACGTCCGAGGCGCCCCAGCCGGTGATGCGCATCAGCGCGCGCCTGGCACCGGGGCGCCGGGTGGGACCGGCGGAGCGGGCGAAGGCGCCGGCGCCGCCGGAAGCTTCGGCGGCCGCGGCGACGTGGCCGGGGCAGGCGAGGGGGCCGACTTGGTGACCGGGCTGGGCGGCTTCGCCGGAGCAGCGGGCTGCGCCGGCTTCGCGGGAGCGGCAGCCGCGTTCTCAGGCCCCGTCGCCGCGATGATGAAGTCGATGCGCGACCCGGCGCCGGCGCCCACCGCTTCGATCCGTCCGGCTTCGACGCCCTTGGCGACCAGGTAGTCGCGCAGCGCGTCCGCGCGCCGCTGGGTCTCGCTCTTCGGGACGCCGTCGGCAGTCACCTCGATCCGCAGCTTCGCGATCTCGGGGTGTCCCTTCATGACCAGCGCCACGTCGTTGACGACCTTCGCCGACGGCTCGCGTACCAGCAGCTTGCCGCCGCGGATGCCGAACCCGATCTTCTCGTCGACCTCGATCCGCCCCTGGCCCAGGCGCACGATCTCGGGACCCGGATCCGGGCAGCCGTCGTCGTCCTTGATGCCGTTCAGCGTCTCCGGCTGCAGCGGGCACTTGTCGCTCGCGTCGGGAATGCCGTCCTTGTCGTTGTCCGGATCGGGGCAGCCGTCCTCGTCCTGGAACCCGTCGGTGTCCTCGGGCGCGTTCGGGCAATTGTCGAAGTTGTCGGGGATGCCGTCGCCGTCGTTGTCGGGATCGGCGCAGCCGTCGGCGTCCTCGAACCCGTCCTTGTCCTCCGCCTCTTCGGGGCACTTGTCGACCGCGTCGGGGACGCCGTCACCGTCGCTGTCCTCGACGTTCGACGGGCAGCCGTCGTTCGGGTGCTTGCCCTTGTGGTCTTCGGGCGCGTTCGGGCAGGCGTCGTTCAGGTCGGGGATGCCGTCCTTGTCGTTATCGAGATCCGGGCAGCCGTCCTGGTCCTGGAAGTCGTCGACATCCTCGGCCTCGTTCGGGCACTTGTCTGTGGCGTCGGGGATGCCGTCCGCGTCGTTGTCGGGGTCGGGACAGCCGTCCGAGTCCTGGAAGCCGTCGCGGTCCTCGGGCTGATCGGGGCACTTGTCGTTGATGTCGTAGACACCGTCGTGGTCCCGGTCGCGGAAGTCCGGGTTGAAGGCGGCCATCAGGAAGCCGCGGAAGTCGGGCGAGCCGATGCCGTCTCCGATGCCGCGCCCCACGCCGCCCGTCAACGACCACATGCCGGTCAGCGCACGCCGCGCGGCCAGGTCGACCTCGAACGGATTGACGTCGCCGTAGAAGCTGATGAACTGGTTGAGGCCGCTGCGCCCCGCCGCCTCGAGGATGATGCCCGTCTTGGCGTCGACGGCGAAGTTGGCGGCCGCGCCGTAAAGCAGCTGCGGCCCCAGCTCGGTCGCGAAGCTGTGCGACGTCGCGCGGATCAGGAACCCCAGGTTCGCGCCGACGGTGACCGGCCCAAAGTCGGCAGTGCCGATGGCGCGGATCCGCCCCGTCACGGTCTTGTCGCCGAGCCAGTCGAGGTCTTTCCAGTGCCCGGTGGGCAGCGTCAGCCCCGCCGAGATCGCGACGTCGTACTGGTCGTCGGGACCCAGCGTGGCGAGGTGCGCCTTGCCCTCGAGCCGGATGTCGCCGATGCCGCTCTCTTTGAGATGCTGATGGGCGGGCATGCCCATCGCGTCGACGACGTCGCCGTCCAGATAGGGGGTGAACGGGATACCGACGCCGAACTGGTACCGGTTGAAGAGCCCGATCGCCGCGTCCAGCTCGCCGGAGAGCTGGTTGTCGATGATGTACGTGTTCCCCTGGTTCTGGCCCTGGGTGAACACGGTATAGGGCCGTTGCTGGTAGTTCAGCTCCAGCCCCAAGCTGAGTCGCTTGTGGTCCGGGACCTGCGCCCCCTCGACCGTCAGGAAGTTCTGCGGCCCGATCGCCGGCTGGAACAGCTGTGGGTCGATGCTGGTGTCGCGCGGCGCGACGTTCTGGGCGCGGGCGGCGCCGGCAGAAAAGACCAGGGTTGTGAGCAGCGGAAAGAACGTCGCCGCGAGACGCGCGCGCGGCCTAATCGGTGAGGTCATTCACGAGGTCCCGAACGATTGAGTGGGCCGGCGGCAGCGTGTCGCCAGCATATCGCCGAACGCATTCCAAAGTCTATGGAACACGGGCCTGTCCCGGATCGACATTGATGGCAAACCGGCGGACGCCGGCTCGGCGGACGACATCGATCAGGTGGACGACCGCACCGTGGGGGACCGCCCGGTCGGCCGCGATCACCGCCTGAAGGTCCGGATTCCGCGGTAGCGCGCCGGCCACGTACTGCCCCAGCGCGGCGTCGTTCGAGGGGGCACCGTTCAAGTACAGGGCCCCCTGCGCCGTCAGCGTCAGGGACAGCGAGGTCCGCTGCTGCTCGCCGCCGGAGCCGGCCTGCGGCAGGTCGACCTTGATCGACGGGCTGACGATGTACGAGGCCGTCACCATGAAGATGATCAGCAGGACCAGCGTGATGTCGACCAGCGGCGTGACGTTGATGCCGGCGATGATCGGCGCCGGCTCGGCATCCCCCGCGAAGTAGTCGGCGCGCGGCATCGTCAACCGCCTATCGCGCGGCCGCCGGCGGGCGGCGCCGCCGACAGCACCAGGTGCGCCATCGCGTCCACGCGCGCCAGGGCCTTGCGCACGCGCCCCTGGAAAAAGTTGAAGGCCACGACCGCCGGAATCGCCACCATCAGGCCGACGGCCGTCGCGACCAGCGCCTCGGAAATTCCGGACATGACGGCGCTGGTGCCGCCCGCCTGATTCCGCGACAGGTCGGCGAAGGCCTTGATGATCCCCAGGACGGTCCCGAAGAGACCCACGAAGGGGGCGTTGTTGCCCAGCGTGCCGAGCACGCCCAGGTTGCGTTCCAGGTCCACGCGCAGGCGCGCCTTGGTGCTGGCCATGGTCTCGGCGACCGCGTCGGCGCCGCGTTCGAAGACCGCCAGCCCGGCGGCGGCGACGGCGGCCGCCGGCGAGCGCTGCCCGCCCAGAAGCGCGCGGCCCCCGGCCAGGTCACCGTCGCGCAGCCGGGCGACCAGCTCGCGTCCCAGCTCCTCGACGTCGCCGACGGTCCCGCGCAGCGCCAGGCCGCGTTCCACCATGACGGTCACCGACATCAGCGAAAGCCCCACCAGCAGCCAGAGGACCCAATCCGACCCCAGCAGCGTGAATCCCAGGATTCGTTGGGTGAGGTGCATGGTGGTCCGCGTGTGGCGGCCGGAAACTATCACACCCGCGGCGGCAGGACGGCGTCGACCAGCACGGTGGCGTATGCGCCGGCCGGCAGGCCGAACGTCAGGCGCGCCCCCGCCGGGTCCCGGTGAAGCTGCAGGT
>JBJMQQ010000128.1:0-14310 GCA_045802645.1 Polyangia bacterium | reverse complement strand
GCTGACAGGGCGGCGCGCGTGGGCAGGATGGTCACGGTCAGCGTTGCCCGCGCCACCTGATCCTGCAGCAGCCGGTGCTCGCCCTCGATCGCCTCCAGCTCACCGCGCACGCGCGTCAGCTCGCGCTCGACCGCCAGCACGTCGTTCAGCGCGGCGTTCGGGCGCTGGGCCAGGTCGCGCAGGCGATCGATCGTGATCTGCAGGTTCTTGATGGCCACTTCCTGGTCGACGAAGTGGCGCGACACGTCCGCCGTCTGCAAGCGGCGCGAGACCAGCGTGGCCTGCTGGCCCAGCCAGTCGGCAAACGCCACCGCCTGGTTCGGGGGGAGGCGCAACCGCAGCACCGCCTGTTCACCGTCCGCGGTGACGGACACCGCGTCTCCAACGACGGTCGCGCCGACTTCGGCGGCGTGCGTGCGCAACGCGCGCGTCACGTGGTCGACGTCCTGCGACCGCAGCGTCAGCGATCCGTCGATGACGAGCTTCTCGTCGGTGCCGGCGGTGGGGCCGGTCGTCAGGGCGCGTGCTTGCGCGCCCCCGCGGTGAGGCTCGGGCGTGTCCGCGGCCAGCGCCATCCGTCGGCTGGGCGCCGTTTTTTGCAGCTCCGCGGCCGCATCCGCGGCAGGCGCTTCTTCGTCGGCCGTCGCCATCTCGCTCACCATGCCGCCCTCAGGCTGATAATCGATCCCGCCCGACGAGGCGTGGGCGTGCCCGCAACCGGCGGCGGCAGCGGCGAACGCGGTCAAGAGAACGTGACGAACGGCGGGGGCACGCATACCGCCAGCGTATCGGCTAACAGCGCACGCCTCCATTTTCCGCTCTGCTGCTCCTGGGCGCCGCCGTCAATTGGCGGCGGCTGGCTCGCGGCGCGCCGCCGCGGCCGTCAGCGCCCGCACGAATGTCGGCGCGTCGACGCCCGCGCTCCAGGTCGATACGAACATCGTGCCGCCGACGTTGCTTCCGTCGTAGAGGGCGCGCGCGACCCGAGCGCGCCCCTCGGTGGTCGCGGGGTCGACCGACGCTACCGCACGAGCGATCGAAAGGAGCTTCAGCCGCACCGAATCGCCGCCGCCCGTTGGTTCGGCGTGGGTGATGTCTGACCAGGGGATCACAAAGCGGTCGTCGCGCATCTCGACTTGCAGCCCGGCGGCGGTGAAGGTGACCGCCCGGGGACCGAAGGAGGCGGTCGCGCGTTCGGCGCCGGCGCACAGAAACGCGAACGTCAGACACATGCCCAGACCGACACCGGGGAACCCGATCACGGCGACGACGGCACCGGTCATCGCGCACAAGGTCAGCAAAGAGAACGCTCCGCTCAGCCGGCTCCAGGCGGGCTCGCGCAGCCGCACGTCCCAGGGGATCGACTCGGGCGTTCGCCGCCGGGCCCGGCGACTGCGGACCTGGATCGTCGCTTCCCGCGCCACCGAAACGACCGTGCTCGCAGCCAGGAATGCGACCGCCGGACGGAGGTGGCCGGGGGCAAGCCCGTGCCGCCACGCTGCCCAGGCCGCCGCGAGCGCGATGGGGTTCGCGATCGCCGTCAGCAGGTCATAGCGAAGGCGCGGGCGCATCAGTTCAGGGCCGGCGCGGCGCCGTTGCGCGCGCGCTCGATGGCACGCGCCAGTGCCACGCCGTCCAGTCCGGCCGTCCAGGGCATCATCATCAGCGGCTCCCGGTCGGCGACGTCCAGGAACACCAACGTGAAGGAGCCTTTCGGTAGTCCGCTCGCAGTCCGTGGTCGTCCAACGTCAGCGCCAGCGGCCCGTCGTCGGCCCAGACCACGACCCACGGCACTGCCACGACGGCGCGGAGCCTCCGCGCGGCACGACGCCCCAGCATGGGCGGATCGCTCACGACGTCATTGTAACGTCACCCGCGCGCCGCCCAAAATCGCCGCTGCGCGTGCCGAGGGATCGTATCATCGAGGCATGTTGTTCCCCGACGTCGTCGCCTCGGTGGGGCGCACCCCGCTGGTCGAGATCAGCCGGTTCGTGACCGGCGCGCGGCTCTTCGCCAAGATGGAATCGCGGAACCCGTGCGGCAGCGTCAAGGACCGGGTCGGAACGGCGCTGATCGAGGATGCCGAGCGGCGCGGGCGGTTGAAGGCCGGCGCCATGCTGGTCGAGCCCACCAGCGGCAACACCGGCATCGCGCTGGCGTTCGCGGCGGCGTCCAAGGGGTACGCGCTCACGCTGGTGATGCCCGAGCACATCTCGCAAGAGCGGGTGGCGCTGCTGCGCATGCTGGGCGCCGAGATCGTGTTCACGCCGGGCTCGCTGATGCGCGAGGCCGTGCGGCGCGCGGAGGAGATCGCTGCGAGCCTGCCGGGCGCGGTGATGCTGCAGCAGTTCCGCAACCCGGCCAACCCGGAGATTCACCGCCGCACGACGGCCGAAGAGATCTGGGCCGACATGAACGGCGAGGTCGACGGGCTGGTCGCCGGCGTCGGCACCGGCGGAACCATCACGGGCGTCGGCGAGGTGCTGAAGTCGCGCCGGCCCGGTTGTCGAATCGTCGCCGTCGAGCCGGCCGGGGCCGCCGTGCTGTCGGGCGGCGCCGCGGGCTCGCATCATCTGCCCGGCCTGGGCGCCGGCTTCATTCCCGAGATCCTGAACCGCGCCATCATCGACGAGGTCATCAGCGTCGACGAGGAACAGGCGGTGCGCGCGCAACTGCTGCTGGCGCGCAAGGAGGGGATCGCCGCCGGGATGTCCAGCGGTGCCGCGCTGCACGCCGCCGCGATCGTGGCGCGGAGGGCCGAGATGGCCGGCAAGCGGATCGTCGTGATCCTGCCCGACGGTGGCGAGCGCTACGCGAACAACCCGGTCTTCACGGAGCTGTCCCGCAAGATCGGGCGCGCGACGTGAGCCGCGGCGGGCTGCGGGCCCTGCTCCTCGTGTTCGGCGTTGTGCCCGCGACGGCGTTTCCGGCGAGCGCCGCCGAGGTTCCGGCGCGCAACGCCGTCATCTTCGTCGCCGACGGACTGCGGCGGGTGTCCGTCAACCCGCAGGACACGCCGGTCATGGCGCGGCTGAAAGCGGAGGGGGTGTTCTTCGCTAACAGCCACGCCGTCTACCCGACGTTCACCACGCCGAACGCGTCGGTGCTGGCGACCGGGCACCAGCTGGGCGACACGGGAGACTTCGCGAACGCGCTCTTCCCCGGCTTCGCCCTGAACGGATCCGAGACGCCGTTCATCGAGGACGACCGGGCGCTGGCGGCGCTGGACGCGCGCCTGAACGGCAACTTCATGGGCGAGGAGACGCTGCTGGCCGCCGCGCGCGCCCAGGGTTTCAGCACGGCGGCGCTGGGCAAGGTGGGCCCGACGCTGATCCAGGACGTCACCCAGGGCAACGGGGGCGCGCTGCCGTCCACGATCGTGATCGACGACAGCACCGGCTCCGTCGAAGGCGTGGCGCTGGACCCGGCCATCGCGGCCAAGCTGAAGGCGCCGCGGCCGCCGGCCAGGAGCGTCCCCAACGTCGAGCAGCAAAAGTTCCTGACCGACGCGCTGGTCGACGTCATCCTGCCGGAGTTCAAGCGGCGCGGGCGCCCGTTCGCGATCGTCTTTTGGTCGCGCGACCCCGACGTCAGCCAGCACAACCAGAAGGACGGCGCGGCCGACTGGCACGTGGGCATCAACGGCCCCACGTCCAAGCAAGCCGTCCGGAATGCCGACGACACGCTGGGGCGGATCCTGGCCGCCATCGACGCGGACGCGGCGCTGAAAGCCTCGACCGACGTCTTCGTGACGTCGGACCACGGCTTTGCGACGCTTTCGCGCGATCGCCCGCCAGGGTTCGTCGCGATCGACGTGGCTGCGCATCTGAAGCTGCCGCTTTACGATCCGGACCAGCCGACGGCCGGCGCAGGGACGCATCCGCAGGTGCTGGGCGCCGATCACCCGAAGATGGGCAATGGCCTCATCGGCGGAACGGGCGCGGTGGGTGCGGCCGACGCGCGCGTCATCGTCGCCGCGAACGGCGGCTCGGACCTGGTGTACGTGCCGGGAAATGACCGCAAACTGATCGCCGACGTCGCGACGTTCCTGCTGGGACAGGACTACGTCGACGCCGTCTTCGTGGATGCGCCGCGCGGCGCCGTCCGTGGTGCGCTATCGCTGGCGGACGTGAACCTGATGGGCTCGGCGCGCACGCCACGCCCGTCGATCGTCGTGGCACTTCACAGCTACCCGTTGGATCCGAACGATCCACTGCGTACGCAGGTCGACGTGTGCGACACGACGCTGCAGACGGGGCAGGGCATGCACGGCAGCTTCGGCCCGGGTGACGTGGCGAACACGATGATCGCGTTCGGGCCCGACTACAAGCAGGGGTTCGTCGACGTGGCCCCCGCCGGAAACGCGGACGTCGCGCCGACGATGGCGCACGTGCTGGGTCTGCAGCTGGCGCGCGGCGGCCACGCAACCGGCCGCGTCCTGACAGAGGCTCTGGCCGGCGGGCCGCGCGTGGCAGACAGCCGTTGCGGTCAGCTGGTCGCGGCGCCCGGCCCCGGCGGGCTCCGCACGGCGCTCCACTTTCAGACGGCGGGCGGCGTGCGGTATCTGGACGCCGCCCAGAAGGTCAAAGGCCCGGTTGTTTGGGGACGGTGGCGGGACGCGCTGCCGTGCCGGAAGCCGCGCTGAGCCCCAGAGCCGCCGGCTGCGCGTCCGGCAGCGTCGCGTCGTCGTCGGCGTGAAGGGGCGGCCGCCGATCCTTCCAGGGGCGCGCCTCTTCGAGCTGGGCAGCGACCCGAAACAGCGTCGCCTCGTCGCCGAATCGGCCGACCAATTGACTGCCGATCGGGAGCCCCTGGGCGTTCCAGGCCAGCGGGACGCTCATCGCGGGCAGCCCGGTCACGTTCGCCAGCGGCGAAAACGGAATGAACGAGAACACGCGGCGCACCGACGCGTCGATGACGCCGGGGATCCGCAGCAACGCGCCAAGGTGCAGCCGCAGCAGCACCTCTTGCCCGAACGCCTCGAGCCCGCGCGGCTTGATGGCGCCCAGCACCGGCGGCGGCGTGGCCAGTGTCGGGGTCAGCATCAGGTCGTACCGCGTGAACAGGTCCGCCATGCTGCGTCCCACCGCGTCCAGCCGCTCGCGCGCCAGCGACGCCTCGACGGCCGTACGCTGCCGGCCGAGCAGCGCCGTGATGGCCGTCGCCGACTCGAGCTCGCCGCGGCGCGGGCGGCGTCCGAGCCGTGCCGTGGCGCGGGCCAGGAACGCCGCTGTCTCGACGCAGACCAGCGTGAAGAAGTCGCGCGCAAATGCTTCGGCGTCGATCGCCGGCTCGGCCTCCTCGACCTCGTGCCCCAGCTCGCGCAGCAGGCGCGCGGTGTCGTCGACCGCGGCGGCGCAGTCGGGGTGCAGCGGCGCGGCCGTGACCTGGGGGCGCTTCGCCAGCGCGATGCGCAGCCGCCCGGGACGCGCGCCGACCTCGTCCAGAAAGGCGCGCGCGGGCGGCGGAGCCCAATAGGGCGACGTGGGCTCGGGGCCGGCGACGGCGTCCAGCAGCGCGGCGCTGTCCCGCACACTCCGCGTGATGACCCCCGAGACCGCGAACCCGTTCCAGATCTGCGCCAGGTCCGGCCCGACCGGCGTTCGCGCGCGCGTCGGCTTCAGGCCGAAGAGACCGCAGCACGAGGCGGGAATCCGGATCGAGCCGCCGCCGTCGTTCCCGTGCGCCGCCGGCACGATCCCGGCGGCGACCGCGGCCGCCGAACCGCCGCTGGACCCGCCGGCCGTGCGCTGGGGATCCCACGGGTTGTGGGTCGGCCCGTGCGCCTCCGGCTCGGTGACGGGCAGTAGCCCGAATTCCGGCGTGCTGGTCTGACCCATCGGGATCAGGCCCGCTGCGCGGAATCGGGCGACGATCGTCGCGTCGTGATCCGCCTTGTGCGCCGCCAGATACCGGCTGCCGCCCGTCGCCGGGGCGCCCGCGACCTCCCCGTAAAGGTCCTTGAGCAAGAACGGAACACCGGCCAGGGGCGCACGTACATCGGCGACGGTGGCGGCGCGGCGCGCGTCGTCGTCCAGCAGGCGCACGATCGCGCCCAGGCGCGGGTTCACCCGCTGCGCGCGCGTAATGGCGGCGTCGACGAGCTCGGCGGGCGTGACCTGGCGCTGCCGGACCAGCTCGGCCAGGCCCAGCGCATCGAAGTTGCCGTAGTCGGTGAACGCCACGATGGGGTCAGCGGTTGGGTGCCAGCGCGACAGCCGCCGCCACCGCCACAGCGGCGGTGGCGCAGCGGACCAGCGCGTCCAGCCAATAGAGTGGCGCCCAGATTAACCACACGTCGAATAAATGCGCGACTGCCACGAAAATTCCGAACAAAACCAGCGCACGCCGCCCGCGCGCGGGCAATGGTGCCGTGCGGCCGCGGAGCAAGCGCCAGGCGATCGCGGTGGCCGCCACCGCGATGGTCAGGTTCGCGACCGCTTCCAGGATCAGAAGGGCGGGCGTCCAGAGATACTCGTGCCCGCGGGGCAGGAAGATTTCGGTCGAGAACAGCGCGCGCAGCGGCGACATGCCGTCCAGGGTACGTCAGTGCGGCGTCCAGCGAGGCAGATCGGAAAAGAGGCCGTCGACCAGCGTGAGCCGGTACGAAAGAAAAAGCCCGAACGCGATGCTCGCGACGCCGCTCAACCCCGTCATCAGGCGATCGATGGCGCGCGAGTGGCGCGACACCGCCGCCAGCGACGCCATCATCGCGGCGGTCAGAGTCATCATCCCGAGGACGGTTCCGGCCCCGAAGATCGCCAGGTAGACCAGCGCCCAGGCGTGGTTGCGGATCGTGGAGAGAACGAGCAGCGCCACCGCCGCCGATCCGGCCAGCCCGTGAATCACGCCTACGAAAAACCCGCGACCGAGCCCGATGCCGCGGGCCGCGTGTGCGTGCTCGTGACGGTGGATTGGTGAGCGGCCGACCAGATTGAAGGCGCCAAGCAGGATCAGCATCACCGCAACCGCCATTTCCAGCGAGAGCCCCACCCGGGGCGGGATCACCGCACCGCACAGGATGATGGCGCCGCCGAAGAGCAGGATGGTCGCCGTATGGCCCACACCCCAGGCGGCGCCCAGGGCGATGGCGCTTCGCCTGCCCGGCTGGCGGCTGACGATGGTCGTCATCGCGACGACGTGGTCCGGATCGGTCGCGTGACGCATCCCCAGCAACAGGCCCAGGACAAGCAGGGCGACGGGGCTGGCGCTCACGTCCAGTGATCCCCGCGGAACCGCGCCGGCGCCCACGCCATCGCGAGGTCGTAGCACGAAATTTCAAAACCGTGCTCTTCAAATGGCAGAAAACGGAGCGGCTGGGCTGAATCGTTACCGGACCTGAGCTCCCGGCGGGATCAGGTCGCAGGGCAGGCCGCTGGACGGTGGGAGAGGGAGATCCCCTGGCCGATCGACGCAGGCCTGGCTGATCGGCGCCGTGCCTCCCTGGCCGCCAGCGCCGGAGGACACGCGCGCGCCGCCACAGCCCGCGAGCGCCAGAGCCAGCAGCAGGACGCACCTCTGGCGGCGAGCAGTTGCAGCGCGCATCAGTACCTGACCCAGATCTGGTCGCCCGCCGCCAAGGACGATAATGGCGTCACGCCGCTGGTCGCGGAGATCTGCATCTGCGTCGACGGATTGGCGCTGTAGGCGGCGGCTCCCTTCCAGACGATCAGTGCGTCCGAGAAGAGCACGCTCAGGTCAGCCACCGCCGCCGGGACCGTGAAGCTGTTCCACCCCGGGGCGCGCGCCGGCAGGATCGTGAGCGCCGGCGCCGGTTCGCCGGCTCCTCCGTCGAGCACCGGATCCGTCGGCAGGGCGACCCAGTCGGTGGTGGACAGGGTGCCGTCGGCGGCCCGGCAGGTCTGATGCGCCGGGAAGAACACCGTCGTGAACGGCTGGTTCGGGACCTTCAGCCGGATCACCAGCTTGTAGTACGCGATGTCGGCGTCGAGCGCGTCGGCGTCCGCCTTCTGCCACACGGCGGCCGTGACCGCGCCGGTCGCGTCTTTTTCGACGCTGACGGCTCCGAAGTCGCTGCGCGCCGGGCGCACCGATGTCACGCCGGACGGAATCTCGATGCGAACTTTGTAGGTGTCCGCTCCTGCGCAACCGTGCCCGACCCCGAACGAGATCTCCTGGGTCGTGTTGGCGAACCCCGGGCCGGATGCCACGGTGATGTGCGCATTGGCGAGACCCGGGACGACACAGAAGCTGCTAGCGACCGAGAAAACCCAAATGGCTCGTCTCATCGACATGCGATCTCCTTTCATTCCGAGCTGACGGCACATCAGTAACGGCATTCCATCCGTGTGGCCATGCGTGAAAAATTCGCAGCCCTGCATGATTTTTTCGCAGGCCCAACTTTTCGGGTTCGAAGGCGCGGACCTGCGCTTAAATCCATTCCGATGAGACCGTGGTTTGCGGCGCCCGTACTGGCCGCGCTCGTCTTCGCGTCGGCTGCGTGCACCACGTCAGACGAATCGTCGCGAGGGACGGTCGACGGTGGGGGACAGCCTCTCGTCTGTTCCGTGGCGGCGCCAACGTCGTGCCCGGAGCCCGCTCCCCGCTACGCCGACGTCGCCGGCATCCTGAACCAGCGGTGCGCGATGCCGTGTCACTCCGGTGTTCCGAGCGGGCCGTGGCCGTTGACCGACTATGAGCACGTCGCCGATTGGGCGGACGCAGTTCGCGCGGATCTGCTCGACTGCTCGATGCCTCCGGCCGACGGCGGTGTGTCCATCACGACGGACGACCGGACAGCCGTGCTCACCTGGATCCGCTGCGGATCCCCGGAATGACCGCCCCTCCCGCTAAAGTTTTCCCGCCAATCGCCGTTGATCCACTCGTTACGGGGAAACCCGCGACGCATCCATGAAGTACGTACGTTCGAACCGCGCGAGGGGGCGCAGGAGCGAACGGGATGCCGATTGACGTTCGGTATGCCGCTCGACCGCTGGCCGCTTCGTCCGAGATAACCGCCACGCTGCCACCGCGTGCGCCGGCGGTCGCCGTCGCCGCGCCCCCGGTCTGGCAGACTGGCTCGCACTTCAGCCGCTACGAGATCGACTCCAAGCTGGCCACGGGCGGCATGGCGGAAGTGTGGCGCGCCCGGCTGAAGGGCGTCCGCGGGTTCGAGAAGCGGATCGTGCTGAAGACGATGCTGCCGCAGCTGGCGGGCCGCGCCGACCTGGTCGACATGTTCATCAACGAGGCCACCCTGGCCTCGGCCTTCAACCACCCCAACGTCGTGCACGTGTTCGACTTCGGGCAGCTCGAGGGGCGTTACTTCATCGCGATGGAGTTCGTGCCGGGGGTGACCCTGCGCTTCGCCCACAAGCGGATGCTGGCGCGTGGCCAGCGGCTGCCGATCGCGGCGGCGTTGCACGTGCTGGTCGACGTCTGCGAAGGGCTGCACGCGGTTCACGAGCTCGCCGACGCGCATGGCCCGCTGGGCCTGGTTCACCGCGACCTCAGCCCCGACAACGTGATCCTGTCGACCAGCGGAACCGCCAAGCTCATCGACTTCGGAGCAGCCCGCGCGACGACCCGCACGCCCACGCCCAACGTCTTCGTCGGCAAGTACCGCTATGCCGCGCCGGAGCGTGTCCGTCGCACCGACGAGGACCGACGCGCCGACGTCTATTCCGCCGGGATCATCCTCTACGAGTGCCTGACCGGGGTGCGCCCCTTCGAGGGGCCCGACGCGGCGATCGTCGGCGCGATGCGCATCGGGCGCGTCTGCGACCCGCGCGAACGTGTGCCGTCCCTGCCGGCTCGTGTCGCTGAAACGGTGATCCGGGCGACGGCGCCCGACCGCAACGACCGGTTCGCCACCGCGCGCGACCTGGGCGACGCGCTGTCGGCCTGCCTGGGCGACCTGGCCAGCGCGGGCAAAGAGCGCGACGTCACCGCGTCGCTGGCGGCGCTGATGGACGGTGCGGCCGAACCGGTGCCGGTCCTCATCGCCCCCGATTCGAACCGTCGCATCACCGACACCCCGACCAGCGGCGGGGTCGCGCTTTGCGAGGCGGAGATCATCGAAGCCTCAGGACCGATCGTGGCCCGTCCCGACCCGCCGCCCATGCCGGCCATTCCGGTGCGCGCCGAGCCGGCAGCGGTGGCGTTCACCGCGCCGCCCCCGCGAAGCTGGGGCGCCGCGCCCGGCGTTGTGGGTTGGCGGCGAGCGCCGGACACGACGCCCGAACGTCCGCGCACGGGCAGCCAGCACGCCGTCGAGCTCTTCGACAAAGGGATCGAGCTTCGGGCCGCCGGCCGTTACGGCGAAGCCCTGCAGGCCTGGGAACGGGCGCTGGCGCTGGCGCCCGACAATCAGGTTTACGGCGCGAACGTCACCCGCTTGCGCGAACAGCTGAACGAGCTGCGCCACGCGCAGTGCCGCATCGCCGACTGGCCGCCGCGCTAACGCCGCAGGCCGACGGGGCAGGAGACGCCGGTCCCGCCCATGCCGCAATAGCCGTCGGGGTTCTTGGCCAGGTACTGCTGGTGGTCGTCCTCCGCGTAGTAGAACGGCGGCGCCTCGCGAATCTCGGTCGTGATCGGTCCGTATCCCTCCGCAGCCAGCACGCGCGCGTAGGCGTCGCGCGAGGCTTCGGCGGCGCGCAGCTGCTCAAGGCCGTGCGCGTAGATGGCCGACCGGTACTGGCTACCGGCGTCGTTTCCTTGTCGCATCCCCTGCGTCGGGTCGTGGTTCTCCCAGAACACTTTCAAGAGTTGCTCGTAGCTGACGCGGCGCGGATCGAAGACCACCTGCACCACCTCGGCGTGCCCGGTTCGGCCCGAGCAGACCTCGCGGTAGGTCGGGTTGGGCGTCGGGCCGCCCGCGTACCCGACGGCGGTGCTGAAGACGCCGTCCTGCTCCCAAAATTTCCGCTCGGCGCCCCAGAAGCACCCCATCCCGAACGTCGCCAGCTGGAGACCGTCGCCAAACGGCCCCTCCAGCGGCGCGCCGTTCACGAAGTGCCGCGCTGCGACGGGCATCTTCTGGGCACGGCCGGGAAGCGCTTCGGATGCCGAAGGAATCTGGTCCTTGCCTGAGATCAGCCGCCACATGCCCCCGAGCATGGCATGATTTCTCGACGACGAATGGCAGCCCCTCTGCCTCGCTTGCGCCATGACCTGGACATCATGCCGTCCCCGCTGGACGACCAGCCGGGGCTGCTCATCCGCGACCCGATGCGGTATTCGACGGTCACGTTGATCGTCCCCCCGGCGCTGGTCCCGGGCCTGGTCTGCTTCGACGGACGCCAGGACCCGGGCGACCTCCGCGCGACGCTGGCCCGGGCGACCGGGCGGGTCACCGTCGCCGACGCGGCCCGGGACATGGCCGCCGCGCTCAGCGACGCCGGATTCTTGGACGACGCCCGCTTCGCGGCGCTGCGGGACGCGCGCACGGCCGAGCTGGCAGCCCTGGCGGACAGGCCGGCGGCCCACGCTGGCAGCGCCTATCCCGACCGCCCCGCGCCCCTGCAGCGGACCCTCCGCCGGTACTTCGACGACGCGCCCGAAGCTTCGGACCAAGAACCCGATCCACCTGCCCAGGCGCCGTTCGCCATCGCGGCGCCGCACGTCAGTCCGGAAGGGGGCTGGCGCAGCTACGTCGAGGCGTACCGGAGGCTTCCCGCTGCTGCGGACGACCGGGTGTTCGTCATCCTGGCGACCTCTCACTACGGGGCGCCCGATCGTTACGGGCTGACGCGCAAACCCTTCGCGACGCCCTTCGGGCGTGCCGCGACGGAGACCGCGCTCGTCGACGCGCTGGCCGCCGCCGCACCGGGCGCCGTTTCGTTCGACGAACCGGCGGGCTTCGTCGAACACGCCGCCGAGTTCCAGGTGGTGTTCCTGCAGCACCTCTACGGACCGAACGTGCGGATCCTGCCCGTGCTTTGCGGCGCCTTCGTCGGCGGTCCGCGCGCGCGCCGCCGCCCCGAGACGAACCAACGCGTCGCGCAGTTCGTGGGCGCGCTGGGCGAACTGGCCGCCCGCGACCCGCGCCTGACATTCGTGCTGGGCGTAGACTTCGCGCACGTCGGGTTGCGGTACGGCGACAGCGCCGCCGCGCGGGCCGACGTGGGCGCCTCCGTCGACGTTGCGCAGCGCGACCGAGAACGGCTAGCCCGGATCGCCGCTGGCGACGCCGACGGATTCTGGGACCTCGTGACCGAGCGCGGCGACGACGACCTGAAGTGGTGCGGGACGTCGCCCATCTACACGTTCTTGCGCGCCGTTCCCGGGGTCCGCGGCCACGTTCACGGCTACGAGCAGTGGAACATCGATGCGTCCAGCATCGTCAGCTTCGGCGCGCTTTCCTTTTCCAGAAACTGAAAGACCTTGACGGTCGCGGGGTGCCCGCGGTCAGATGCCTTTCGCGGGCGGGGGTTGGCGGGCCTGGAGCTCCCCTTATGGCTGTTCTTAAACGCGCTCCGCATAGCCTTGGTCTATCTTTCGCGCGCGTCGCCGTGCTGACCGGAACATTGGTCGCCGCAGCGTGGGCCGGCTGCACCAACACGCAGATCAGCGACCCGCAGGGCTGTCGAGGAACCCCGGGCGCCGAGTATTGCGCCTGCAAGGCAAACGGCAGCTGCGACACCGGTCTCGTCTGTGCGACGGATCTGCAAGAGTGCGTGCACCTGGCCGGCACGCCGCCACCGCCGTCGACGGGCGGCAGCACCAGCGAGGGGGGCAGCACCGGCGCCGGCGGCAGCAACGGCAACGGCGGCTCCACCGGCGGCAACGGTACGGGCGGCACCCACGTCACCGGCACCGGGGCCGGCGCCGGGGGAAGCAGCTCGGGCGGGAACACGGGCAAGGGCGGCGGCGCCGGCAACGCGTCCGGCGGGTCGGGCGGGCTGCCGCGCGGACCGACGCCGGCAGCGAACGGGACGAACTTCCCGTTCCCGCAGAACCGCCAGACCTCGAACTGCGTCTACCCGACGGCGTACGACAACAAGGACGTTCTGGCGGCGTACGCGAAGTGGAAGACCGATCTCGTCACGTCCACTGGCGCCGGCGGTTTCCAGCGCGTGCAGCGCACCGACTCCGACGGGCTGGGATCGCCAAGCGGCGCGACCCCGCGCTACTCGACGGTGTCGGAGGGGATCGGCTACGGGCTGATCATCGCCGTCTACATGGGCGATCAGATGTTGTTCGACAACCTGTGGAAGTACGAGCAGCTCCATCTCGACAGCAACGGACTCATGAACTGGTCGGTCGACGCGTCCGGCAACACCACCTCGGTCAATGGCATGACGGTCGGGGGTGGCGCCGCCACCGACGCCGACGAGGACATGGCCTGGGCGCTGGTGATGGCCGACAAGCAGTGGGGCGGCTCGGGCTCGCTGTCCAAGAGCTACAGCGCCTTCGCGCTCCAGCAGATCCAGAACGTCTGGAACCACGAGATCTATCAGAGCAAGCTGGCCGGCCCGGGCGACGGGTGGGGCCCCACGGATCTGTTCGGCGACATCAACATCTCGTACTTCGCGCCGTCGTACTACCGGGTGTTCAAGCAGCTCGACTCGTCGCACGCCTGGGAGGCCGTCAACCAGACGGTGTTCGACACGATCTTCGGGTCGATGGACGACGGGTCGGGTGCGCTGAGCGCGTCGAACAAGAACGCCGCCAACGGGCTGGTGCCGGCCTGGTGCACCAGCAGCGGCGGCTCGTCGTCGGCGGGGCCGTTCAACTACCAGTACGACTCTTGCCGGACGCCGTTCCGGATCGGCATCGACTGGTGCCTGAACGGGACCTCGGCGTCGACCGCGATGACGCCCATCAACCCGTCGCGCGCGAAGAAGTACGTGGGGCTGACCAGCAGCTTCTTCAGCGGGATCGGCGCGGCCAACATCGTCGACGGCTACAACCTGGACGGGACCGTGAACATGGGCGCGCACCCCGTGTCACAGGGGCAGTCGGCCGCGTTCATCGGTCCGGCGGCGGTCGGCGCCATGAGCAGCCCGACGTACCAGGCGTTCCTCGACGCGAGTTACAAGCTGCTGAAGGGCAACAACCTGCTGGTCGGCGGCGCCTACTACGACGAATCGTGGAACGTCATGTCCCTGCTGATGATGACCGGCAACTTCCTCGACTACACGCAGCTCACGCCGGCCCATTGACGCCGGGAACCCCCGGCTAGTTGCGGGCGACGGTGCCGGACTGAATCGCCTTCAGCGCGGCGACCCGCGGCCGGACGGCGTCCAGGAACGCGGCGCGATCGGGGACCGGGGCGTCACGGCTGATCTGCAGCTTGCTCGGATCGACGAACGCGCCGTTCTTGGTCACGCTGAAGTGCAGGTG
>JBJMQQ010000127.1:0-29594 GCA_045802645.1 Polyangia bacterium | reverse complement strand
GCCGTCGATGTTCAGCGCGCGGACACCGACGACCAGCACCTCTCCACCCTGCGGCGGCACGACCAGCGGCACGGTGCTGCCGTCCGCGACGGGAGCCAGCCCGCTACCGGCCGTCTGGTAGACGAGCGTCACCGCCGGCGCGGACATCGGATCGCCGGCGAAGCATGACGCGGGCGGCGGCGGCGCCACCGTCTGACCGCCTCCACAGCCGGCCAGCGCCACGAGAAACGCCCACCGGGCGATCAATTGCAGAACACGTCCGTGTCCAGCTTCGGATAGTAGTAGACGAAAATGTTGCAGTGCTCGCCGAGGTCCGTCGTTCCGCCGAACACATAACAGCAATCGTTCGCCTGTTCGGGATCTTTGGCATTCAAGGCGTCGCACCCGGCCATGGGCGGCCGCCACTCGTACGCGCAGTCCCACCAGATGCCGCCGCCTTGTGGCACAGGCTGGTCGAGGCCGGTGGCCATCGGTGGGCTGTCCCAGTAGACGGTGTCGTAGAACCGATCCGTGTCGGGCGGGTGGGCCGTCGTCATGCCGTCCCAGACGTACATCGACAGCTCGCGCCCCCGCGAATGGAAGTGGCCATTGGCCGCGGTGATCGTCACCGCGCTGGGTAGGCGGCAGGTTCCGGTGAACGTCGGCTCAGGGTTGCTCTGGCAGATGCGGATGCTCTGCTGGGTCGCGAACAACGTGCCGAGCTCCACCGGGTTGGCCGTGCTGGAACGGTAGAAGTTGATGCCGACCTCGGCGTCGATCGGGGTCGGCTGGACCGAGCTGTTCACGTAGTGCGGTTGAATCATCAGCATCTCGCCCGGCGTGAGCCGCAGGCCCACGCCGTCGGGAAGCTGCCAGTCGGTGTACGGACCCTTTCGCAGCGGACTTTGCGTGTTGGCGACCAGCGGCCAATCCGCCCAGTTCGCGCTCTGCCAGCACGGGCTGTTCAGATAGTCGTCGTGACCGTACACGACCGTCCCGTCGTAAGGCCCGATCTTCACGGGCTCGCCGGCAGCCGGGTCGAGCCCGACGATGGTGCGTACGCGGAACACGTTCAGGTGATGGCTGCCCGTGCTGGTCGCCATGCGAACGCGATCCAGCCAGACGTCCTGTCCGTTCGCGAGGTCGGGAACCCTGACGAAATAGCAGCTCTGTTCCTCGTGGGCGTACGGCACGCTGAAGGTCGGCAGCCGGAACTGAAAGCCGTCCTCTACCGCCGGCGCTTCGAGCACCCACCGCGAATCGTCAGGTTGCGACCCGGTGCAACCGGACGAGAGAAGAACCACCGTCGCGACGCCCATCCAGGCGCGCAGGCGGCCGAAGACAAGGACCCCCTTCGGCCCCACGAGACCCACGCCCCAGAGTCACCCGTTGCAGCGGGCGGGTCAAGCGACCCGCCGGGCAAATCAGAAGAGCCCCTGTGGCTTGCAAACGCCGATGTCGGCGGCTGGTCGAACGCATCGTTCGTGGGCGCGGCAATCGGCTGCCTCGGCGCAGCGGTGCGCGGCAAGCTCGCAGCGCCCGGGGTTCGCCCGGGCCCGCTGGTACGTCGTGCCGCTGCAGACCATGCCCTCGGGGCAGGAGTACAGACACTGGTCCCCGGGCGCGTGAGGGTCGAGTCGCTGTGACGCACAACCGATCGCGGCGCCGGCCACCATCAGCAGCGCGAGCCAGACGTGCGTTACCCGATCGAGATTGAGCCCATCGAGCCGCCGAGCGGTGCGCCCGCGGCGCCGCCCGTCTGTTGGCCGCCGCCAGCGCCGCCAGCGCCCGTCGAGGGCGGCGGCGGACAGGGCTGTTCGGCCTTGCAGGGACCGAGATAGTCGCCGTGATTGTCGAGGTGAGCGGGGACCGCGGCGTTGCCGATACATAGCGTGTGCGCGTTGGCTGGGTTTCCGGGCGGGATGTGACAGATCGTCGTCTTATGATGCTCTTCGGCCGGCGTACAGGCGCGAATCGCCGCTGTCTTGTCGACGCTGCCGTCATTCAGGTGACACGCGGCCAGCGCCGCCACCAGCGCGTCACTGGCGGTGGTCGTCGCGTCGGGGTCGGCGCTTCCATCACAGGCGCCCAGGGTCAGTCCCAGCGAAAACGTGCTCACGAGCAGGACCGAAACGGCGCGAATCCGCTTCTTCATCTGCGTGGCATTCGAAATTGATCGCCCGAGACTGATATTCCGCGTCATGTCTGACCCCCGAGGTGAAGTGGTTGTAGGTGGCCGTTCTCCTTCCTAGAGCCACCTGCCCCCCGGAACGGCTCACGGCCCGGGAGCTCGACCGCTTTCTCGGGGGTTCCCCCCGATCTCCGTCGACGGCGCGCGTGATATATGGGACGACGCTTGCCGGCGGACGAGAACACGACGGGGCGAGGTACCCTGGCTGATCCGGTGCTGATCGTGGGGGTCGGCGGCTCCGCGGGGGCCTTGGCGGCGTACGAGGTGCTGTTCCGGAATGTCCCCGATGACCTCCCCGCGGCCTTCGTGGTCGTCCAGCACCTGGGCGTCACGAAGGAGACGCTGCTCCCGGACGTTCTCGGGCGCGTCACGCCGCTGGCGGTCAGTCGGGTGCGGTCCGGCGCCCGGCTGGAGGCGCGCACGATCTACGTCGCCGAGCCGGGCACCGGCGTTTCGATCGACGAGAACGGCGCGCTGGAGGTCGAGCAGCTGTCACCCGGCGATCGCTTTCACCCGATCGACCGTTTCTTCCGGTCGCTCGCGCGGCTTGGCGGCCGCGCTGCTGCGGTGGTCGTGTCCGGCGCCGGCAGCGACGGTGCGCTCGGAATGCAGGCCGTACTGGAGGCGGGCGGGATCGCGCTGGCCCAGGACCCCGGAACTGCCCGTTATTCCGACATGCCGCGCGCGGCGGCGGCGCTCAGCGGCGCGGTGCGTAGCCTCCCCCCGGAGGAGATCGCGGATGCGCTCACGTCACGCGCCCGCGCGCTGGCGGCGGACGGCCAGGCGGTTCTCTCCAGTGAAGCGCTGGAGGCGGAGCTGCCGCGCGTCTGTGAGCTGGTGCTGCAGGCGACGGGCCACGATTTCTCGTCGTACAAGAAGGGGACGCTGCTTCGCCGGCTGGAGAAGCGAATCCAGGCCCGGCAATGCGCATCGCCCCACGAGTACTTCGAGCTGCTGCAGTCCGACCTGTCCGAGGCGCTGGCGCTTCAGAAGGATCTGCTGATCGGCGTCACGCGCTTCTTCCGCGATCGCGAGGCGTTCGACGCGCTCCAGGAACAGGTCGTTCCGGCGCTGTGCCGCCAGCGCGACGGCTCGACCCCGGTGCGTGTCTGGGTGCCCGCGTGCTCGACGGGTGAAGAGCCGTACTCACTGGCGATGCTGTTTCGGGAGTTCGCGGAACGCCACGCCGCCTGCCCGTCGGTCACCATCTTCGCGACGGACGTGGACCCTGCCGCCGTCGACATCGCGCGCCACGGGGTGTACGCCGACAGCGTCGCTCAGCAGCTCTCGCCGGAGCAGCTCCGCCGCTTCTTCGTCCGCGCGCCGGGAGGTACGTACCGCGTCTGCGACGAGCTGCGTGACATGTGTACCTTCGCGGTTCACGACATCCTGCGCGCGCCTCCGTTCTCGCGGATGGACCTGATCTCTTGCCGCAATCTGTTCATCTACTTCGACGTCGCGATTCAAAAGCGCCTGACCCCGCTGCTGCACTACGCGCTGGCCCCCGAGGGATTCTTGCTCCTGGGGCCGGCCGAGGGGCTCTCCAGCTCGTCGGAGCTTTTTCGTGTAGTCGACAAGAAGAACCGCCTGTACCAGCGCCGCGAAGGGGTCTCGCGCCCGGCGCTGTCCTTCTCCGTGGCCAGCGTGGGGCGCGGCGACCTGCGTGTTCCGGGTCCGGCGCTGCCGCGGCCCACGCCCGAGCGAGAGCTGACGCGGGTGATCGCCGCCGAGCTTCTCGACAGCTACGCCCCGCCGGCGCTGGTGATCGACGAGCGTGGGGAGATCTTCTTCTATGCGGGCAAGACGGCGCGCTTCCTGGAGACCCCTACGGGCGCCCCGACGCACAACGCGTTCGACGTCGTCGCGCGCAGCATCCGGCCCGCCGCCGTGGCGGTCGTGCACCGCGCAGCGACGACGGGCAAAGAGGCGATCCACCCCAACGTGACGCTGGAAGCGGGGGGGGCGACCGTGAAGCTCGAGCTCATCGCGCGTCCGCTCGCGGTGCACCTCAACGAATCGCGCGCCTTTCTGCTGGTCTTCAGGGAGACCGGCTCTGTGCCGGGCCGTGAGGCCGCGGCGGGTGAAGAGGCTGCCGTGCTGCAATCGACGGACGCCGTCGTCCAGCAGCTCGAGGCCGAGCTCCACGACACGCGCGAGCATCTGCAGAGCACGATCGAGCAGGTGAAGTCCTCGAACGAAGAGCTCCTCTCCATGAACGAGGAGCTGCAGTCGGCAAACGAGGAGCTGCAGACGTCGAAGGAGGAGTTTCAGTCGCTGAACGAGGAGCTCGAGACGGTCAACGCCGAGCTTTCGAGAAAGGTCGACGAGCTCGATCGCGTCAACAGCGACCTCCAAAACTTCTTCGAGAACACGCGGGTCCCGACGCTGTTCCTGGATACGCAGCTGCACATCAAGAAGTTCACCCCTGCGGCTGACCAGCTCTTTCGCCTGATTCCGTCCGATCTGGGGCGCCCGTTCACGGACATCGCCTCGTCGCTTCCGACGGCGGGGCTCGAGCCCGTCTTTCGGGATGTCCTCCGGACTCTCGGCAGCGTCGAACGCGAGCTGATGACCGTCGACGGAACCGAGCAGCACTACCTGATGCGGGTCAACCCTTACCGGACGGTGACCAACGTCATCAGCGGTGTGGTGGTCACCTTCTCCGACGTCACGGAGTTGAAGCGCGCCCAAGAGCGCGAGGCGACGCTGGCTGCGGTCGTCGAGTCGTCCTCCGATGCGATCGTTTCGCGCGATCTCGACGGACGGATCACGAGCTGGAACGCGGCGGCGGAGGCCCTTTTCTGGTATCCCGCGACAGACGTGCTGGGACGGCCGTTCATCGAGCTCGTGCCGCCGGAGGCGCGCGAGCAGCACCAGTTGCTGGACCAACAGGTTCGCGAGGGCAGGTCGGTCTCAGCCGTCGAATCGACGATGTCGAGGCGGGATCGACAGCCGCTCCTGATCTCGATGACGGTCTCCCCGATCAAGGACCGGCGCGGCGGGCTGCGAGGCGTCTCCGTCATCCTGCGCGACATCAGCGAGAAGCGCCGCATCGCGATCGAGCGCGCCCGGCTGGCGGCGATCGTCGAATCGTCGGCCGACGCCATCATCAGCAAGGATCTGAACGGCATCATCACGAGCTGGAATCCTGGCGCCGAGCGCCTGTTCGGCTACACCGCCGAGGAGATGGTGGGGACCCCGATCTACCGCATCGTGCCCACCGACCACCCGGAGGACGTGCCGCGCATCCTGGGCGCCGTGGCGCGCGGCGAGAAGGTGAAGCACTACGACACCGTCCGCGTCGCGAAGGACGGACGGCGGATCCAGGTGTGGCTCTCGGTCTCGCCGATCCGCGACGAGAGCGGCCAGGTCGTGGGCGCTTCCAAGATTGCGCGCGACATCACCGAGCGCATTGCCGCCGAGGATGCGCTGAAGCGCGGGCTGGAGTTGCGGGACGAATTCATCTCGTTCGCGTCGCACGAGCTGAAGACGCCCCTCACGTCGATGAAGATCCAGGTCGATCGCATGAAGCGCGGTCTCGCCCGCGACGAGGCGTCGGTCTTCTCGCGCGAGCGCGTCGTGCAGATCGTCGACCAGTCAGAACGCCAGATCGCGCGGCTGCAGCACCTGGTGGAAGACATGCTCGACGTCTCGCGGATCTCGACCCGCGGCGTGGCGCTGGCGCGTGAAGAGGTCGATCTCGGCAATCTCGTGTCAGAGACGGTGGAGTTGCTGTCGTCGCTGGCGGCGAGCAGCGACGCCAGGATCGTGGTGGACGTGCAGCGGGGCGGGCCCGGGCTCGTCGGCTCGTGGGACCGGGGACGCCTGGAGCAGGTGGTGACGAATCTGCTCACGAACGCGCTTCGGTACGGCGGCAGCCTGCCAGTCCAGGTGAAGGTGCGCTCGGACGGCGACTGCGCGACGCTGGAGGTGCAGGACTGCGGCGTCGGAATCGCGCAGCGCGATCAAGAGCGAATCTTCGAACGGTTCGAGCGCGTGTCCGCCGAGGCGGCCAGCGGTGGTTTCGGCATCGGCCTCTACATCGTCAAGCAGATCGTCCTGGCGCACGGCGGAACTGTGAAGGTCCATAGCCACCCGGGCGAGGGGGCCACGTTCGTCGTCGCGCTGCCGGTAAAGCCGCCCGGCGTCCGGTAACCCGCGCGAGCTCGACCATGGGTCTTCGCCTGACGTGCCGCGCACCGGCTTGACACAGCAGTGACGCGTCTCAGGTTCTGTCCGGAGTCCTGTACAACAAGCCATGTCTGAACGCCGGTCGCCGTCCACCCCTTTGACCGACGCTCCTGCGCGACGACCCGCTGCCGGCGCGGCGTTCCGACCAGATGAGGCGGCGCCCCGCTTCGCGGCGCCGCGGGTCATGCTGGTCGAGGACGATTTCATCCTGCGGGCGCACCTGGCTGAGCTGCTCATGTACGAGGGGTACACCGTCAGCTGCGCGGCGGACGGCGCCGAGGCCCTTCGTCGCCTCGAGAAAGAGCCACCGCCGTCCGTGATTCTGACCGACATCATCTTGCCGCGCGTGGACGGCAGCGCATTGCGGACCGTGCAGCTTCAGACGCCGGCGCTGCGCGACATTCCCACGATCGCGCTCACCTCGCTCCGCGACACCGCCTCGCTTCGAGACCTCCGATTCGCGGAGATCATGACGAAGCCGGTCGACATCGACCATCTCATTGAAGTTCTGGCAAAGCTCTGCGCGCGGGCGTGAGCGCTTCAGCGCGCCGTCGCCCGCCGGCGCCGTCCGGCGGCAGAACCTTCGGTCGATGGGGCCGTTGACTCCGTGACGCGCCGGGGCGGCCGTCGCATCAGCGGGGAAGTTTTCCGCGGCTGGATGTCGCGCCCTGAAAGCCGATCCACCGCCCGCGCGAAGGCCTCCGGCTCGCCCCCTTTGACGAGAACGACGTCGGCTGGGATCGCAAACCGGCCGGCGTTCTCCCAGGCGGACAGCAGCAACACCGGGATGCGCTGGCCCCACGCCTGCTCGCGGATGAGCTGGACCAGCTCGCGGCCACTGAGCCCGGGCAGCCCCAGGTCGGTGACGATGACGTCCGGGCGAAGGCCGCTGGAGAGCTGAGTCCAGGCACCGCGGCCGTCACGGCAACCGATCGGGTGGTATCCCTCGAACGCGAGCAACTCGCACAACTCTTCGCGAAGCTCACCGTCGTCTTCCACCACCATCACCTGAACAGCCCGCGACGGACGACCCATCTCCGACGTGTACCATCTGCCGGTGTCGGCCGTCTGTTAGGACTCTTCTGTAAAACGCGGCAGTGGCTGCCGATCGGGCGGGGCAGCAATCCATCGGCGGTTCACCTGCCGCAACAGGCGCCCTGCGGCCGCCTTGAACTGCGCGCGCGCCTTGCGAAGCCGCGAGTAGACGGTGAACAGCGGCATCGACAGCTCGCGCGCGACGTCCGCGACGGCGACACCGTCGATGTCGTGCATGACCAGCACGGATCGGTGTCGCAGCGGCAAAGTGTCCAGCGCAGCCAACACGATGTCCCGGACGTGATGCGAGTGAAACGCGTCGTCGGCGCCGGGGGAGGGATCCGGTCGGTCGACACCCGTCATGATCACCTCACGGCGGCGCGTGCGATGGTGCGCGGCCGCGATGTGCAAAACGATTCCGTAGATGTACGGTTTCAGCGGGCGCGCGGCGTCGTATCGCGCCCAGCCGCTCCGCATCGCGAGGAACACCTCCTGCGCCAGGTCCTCGACGTCTGCTGCTGAACCGCAGAGACGGCGTAACGTACGGAAGATGTAGTCCAGCTCCTGCTGGAACGCGTCCAGGCAGCTGGGACGCGCGCCCTCCGCCGGCGCGCTCCAGACCACACGAAGGTGATTCATTTGGCCGTCCATCGTCAAAGGGGTGGCGGCATTCACCAGTGGTCAGAAATGCAGTGACCGTTTTTGGCGGACGTCGGTGCGGCCGGCGTGCGTCATGTGTTGCATGGTTTCCCCCGGTTGTTGTCGCCGGCACAACAACCAGCACCCGTGCTCATTTGTAAGCGCGCGGAAATGGGCCTCTATGAGCCCAGGAGATGTTGGTCTGCTTACTGCACGCAAGTTTATGGATGCGCGCGTTACCGCCGGCGTGTTTGTCGGTGGGCGGCGGGATCGCGTCCGACGAGGAGCTATTTCCGGTCGCGCCAAAAAAGTCGCGGCACTCTCTCTTACAAATCGGCAGTACAAACGACGTGTCGGAAGCTACGTCTCGTCCGAATCAAAACGCGGTATCCTCAGGTCCCTCCTTGAGGACTTCGTTGCCGCGGATACCGTCCTCCCTAGAGGCCCGGCCGCTTCGCCGGTTCGGGCGATACGAGATCGTCGGCCGGCTGGGCGCCGGCGGAATGGCCGAGGTATTTCTGGCCCGGGTGCCGCTGACCCGAGCGTTGGACTCGACGCACGGACACCAGTTCGTCGCGATCAAGAAGATCCTCCCGCACCTCGCGACGGACAGCACGTTCGTCGCGCGCTTCAAACGCGAGGCAATGATCGCGGCGCGGCTCGATCACCCGAACATCGCCCAGGTGTTCAAGGCGGGACGGCTCGGGACGCGCTGGTTCATGGTGATGGAGCTGGTTCACGGCGAGACGTTGTCGCGCATCCTCGAACGCCAGCGGCAGCGCGGCGGCGCTGTCCCCGTCGAGCTGATCCGCCGATGCGGCGCGGAGATCGCGCTGGCCCTCCATTTCGCTCACGAGCTGCGTTACGACGGACGATCGTTGCACATCGTGCATCGGGACGTCAGCCCGCAAAACGTCATGATCGGGTACGACGGGCGCGTCAAGCTGATCGATTTCGGCGTGGCCCGTTGGGTCGATAGCACGACGCGGACCGGGAGCCTGGCCGGGAAGGTCAGATACTTTTCCCCCGAGCAAATTCGCGGCAAGCCGGTCGACCGTCGCAGCGACATCTACTCGCTGGGCGTCATGTTGTACGAGGCGCTGATCGGCGGGCCGGCCTTCACCGGCCCGAACGAAATGGCAATCATGGACGCCATCCTCCAGGGAAAGCCGCGGAGGATTGCCGACGCACCGGCGGCCGTGCTCGACCCTCTGCGCCGCGCCATGAGCCCGGACCCGCGCGATCGATTTGCGTCAGCGCAAGAACTGGCGCAGGCGCTTGTCCCCGCGCCCGGCGAGCAAACAGCCATGGCCGTCCGCGCAGAGCGCCAGGCCATCGCCGAATATTTGCGGGACTTGATCCCCGACGGTGCGCGCCGCTGGGCGATGATGCTGGAACGCGCCGCTGCCGGGCTTCCTTTCGAAGAGGAAGGTGCTTCGGAGGACGGCGCTTCGGCTGCCACGTCCGAAACTGTCGTCATCACCGCGCAGTCAGGCCCGCTGTTGTCATCGTCGGAAGAATCGGAGACGGTGGACGCGTTTCATTCAGCGAGCTTCGCGCTCGGTTCCACCCTGGAGGTTGCCGGGTTTACGCGTACCTTCCGGTCGACGAAGGTTCGCGTCTGGGCGGCCGCGGCCGCGATCGCGGTGCTGGGGAGCGGTGTGGCCATTCGGACCATGCGAACCAGCGACGCCGCCCGAGTCGCTCCGCCGCAACCTCCCGTAGCACGGACCGAAATCGCGCAGCCCGGACCCGCGGCCGCCGCGCCAGCGGAGACGCGCGTGGCGCAGGAGGCGCGAACATCGCCGGCGCCGGCTGCCCGAGAGCCCGAACCGACCCGTTTGCCTCCGAGCAGTCCTGCACACCGCCGGCAACGCATCATCGCGAAGACGCGAACCACGCCGCACCGGCCGGCCAAAATGGTACGCGTCGAGACCGGGCCGCGCCCGGGCCAGGCGTCGATCGCCGATCAGCTCGAGCCAAGTCCGTACAAGCGACGCTCACCGTGATCGGGATCGGATGACCTGGTGGAGAATCCTTGGGATCGCCTCCGCTGCGGCGGCCGTGCTGGGTGTCGACGCGCGCTCTGCGGCAGCGGCTCCCGAATCGTGCGTGGCGGCGGTGCGCGCCTTCACCTGCGACCCACTTCCCGATGATCACGAAGAGCGGCGGGCAACTCTCGCCGCCTGGGACGCCGGAGCACGTTCGGCCGTGTCCCAGCATCGATTGCGCGACGCCGCTCGTCTGTTCGGATGCCTGTTGCTCGCGGACCCGAGACCGGAACACGCGAGCAATCTGTCGGTGGCCCTCAAACAGTCGGGCGACCTGTCATCCGCACTCGCGGCAGCGACCTGCGCCGAGCAGCTGAATGCCGAAAGCTCGGAGGCACAAGCCCGGGCGCGCGCGCGACGCGAGGCGATCGAAGGGTTGCTGGCGGCCCTCATCCCTGGCTCGGACCCGACGCCGCGGCCGCCGCTGGCGGCGGACAGCGGAGCAGCGCCGGCGGGCGTCACGGTGGCGGCGCCGCCGGTCAACGTCGCGCCCACGACGACGGGCGCCGCCGCGTGGCGAGATGATGCCCGGACCGTCGAGCCAGCACGCGAAACGGTCACGTCACGGCCGGAGCCTGCGCCGGCGCGCCCGAAGGGGGCGCTCGTCCGCATCGCGACCTTGGCGCTGACCGGGGCGTTGTTGGCGGGCGCCACGTTTGCTTACGTCGTCGCCCACGACGACGCCTCCCGGTTCAACCAAGAGCAGATGACAAACGGTTTCACGGCGCGCGCCCAGTCGCTGAGGCAAAGCGCTCAGACGTGGCAGGGGGCCAGCATCGCGGGATTCGTGGGCGCCGGTCTGGCCGGCGTCGCCGCCGTGATCACCTGGTGACTCAGAAGCCGCGCGGCCCCGGCCCGAAGAAGCTTCCCGTTCCACTGCCACCGAACCCCGGTCGCGTCAGGCGGAATCCGCCCATCCCACCGGTTCCGCCTGTTGCGTCAACCGACATGGTCCCGGCGTCGCCCGTGCTGGCCGCCCCGGCGGTGCCGCCAGCGTCTGGTTGGGGCGCCGTGCTCCCGCAGGACGCGTAGCACCGCCCGCTGCAACACATCAGCCCCGCGGGGCAGCTCTCTCCGTCGCAACGAACGCCCGCCTCCCAGCCGACGTCGACGCAACCGCCCGCCACGGCGAACCAGAAGACGCCAGCAACAGCCAGCGCGAAGCCGAGGCGCCGCATCACAGGTTCCGCCCCAGGCCGTGCTTGCGCAGGATCTCGCGCAAGTAGTTGCGGTCCATCTGCGCGATGCGCGCCGCGCGCGAGATGTTGCCCTCGGCCCGGCGCAGAAGGCGACCGAGGTACTCGCCCTCCCAGACGTCGACCGCGCGCTCCTTGAGCTCCCGGAACGACAGCCCGTCGTCGAAACCGACGCCGACGGCGACGGGGCTGGGGGTCAGAGCGGCGCTCGAGAACGCCACCTCGGCCGCGCTGGACTCTCCGAGGAGGATCGCGCGCTCGACGGCATTTCTGAGCTCGCGAATGTTTCCCGGCCAGCTTTGCCGCATGAAGGTGTCGATCATCGCCCGCGGCAGCGGCGCAGCTTCCGCGCCGCCAAACCGCTGCGCGAAGTGGTTGGCCAGCGCCGGGATGTCCTCCCGGCGGTCGCGCAGCGGCGGAATCGCGATCCGGACCGCGACCAGGCGATAGTAGAGATCCGACCGGAACCGCCCCTTGCGCACCTCTTGCTCGAGGTCGCGGTTCGTGGCGGCGATGATGCGGACGTTCATCGGCCGATCTTCATTCGAGCCGACGCGACGGATCACCCGCTGCTCGATCGCGCGCAAAAGCTTGGGCTGCATCTCCAGCGGCAACTCGCCGATCTCGTCGAGCAGCACGGTGCCGCCCGCGGCCGCTTCGAAGGCCCCGGCGCGCAGGGAGGTGGCGCCCGTGAAGGCCCCGCGCTCGTGGCCGAAGAGCTCGCTCTCGATGAGCGCGGTGGGGATGGCGCCGCAATCGATCACGATGAACGGCTCCTCCTGCCGGAGGCTCTGCTTGTGAATGACCTCGGACAGCAACGTCTTGCCGGTGCCCGTCTCGCCCTCGATGAGAAGGCTGGCGTCCGAGTTGGCGAGTCGGGGAACCAGGCCGAAGATGCGTTGCATGGCCCGGCTGCTGCCCAGCGCCGCGCCGAGGTGCTGGTCCCGAGCCTCCGCGTCGGCGGCGACAGGCTGGTTGGAATCGAGCACCAGCACGGTCTCACCCAGTCGGACCAGCGCGCCCGTGCGGAGGTACGCCGATTCGATCCAGTGGCCGTCGATGCGGACGCCGTTGCGGCTGCCCAGGTCGCGGATCAAGGCCCCGAACGGCGCCGCGACCACCACACAGTGATGCCGCGAAACGGTCGGGTCGGTGAGCGGCAGGTCCGCGTCCTCGCGCTTGCCGATGGTGATCTCTTCGCGGTCCAGCGCCCGCGCGCGGCCGCGGTCCGGCCCGGACGTGACGACCAGGCGCTGCGGGCCACGGGCGCGGGGCCGGCTACCTTCGAGGCCGTCGATCGTCTCGGCGGCTTTGACGTTGCTGACGCTCATCTTGTGCCGGCCGGGGGGGACTTCTGGCGCGACTCCACCGAATCTGGACATCGGACCTTTGCACACCCGCCTTTAGTGACCGACCGCAGAGCCGGGAGCCTGGACCAACGCCGCGCATCGTCGAGCGATCACGGCACGCGTTCGAAAGCGCCGGACGCGCACCGTCACCGGCGAGAGCCCCGTCAGGATGGAAATGGCCGCGTTCGACAAACGCTCGACCGCGGCCAGGCGGTAAATCTCGGCGGAGCGCGGGTCGAGCGTGGCGACCACGTCGCGGATGCGGCGCGCCACTTCCCTGGCTTCCAGATCGGCAACCGGGTCGACGGCGGGCCAGTGAGGTGCCGCGTCTCTCCAGGCCAGCTCCTTCAGCAGCTGTCGGGCCTGTCGCCGCCAGTAGTGGCGCGCCACGTTGAACGTCGTGCGTAGCAACCAACCTCTCGGATTGTCCATCGTCCACACCGATTCGGCGTGCCGTTGCACCACCAGGAACACGTCCTGAGTAATGTCGTCGGCGTCGGACGACGTTCGGGCAAACCGGCGCGCCCACTGGCGCACCAGTGGGGCATGGGTGCGGAAGAAGCGATGAAGGTCGGTGGATCGCGTCGCGGTCTCCGTCGCTGGATCAGGCGTCATGGACTACTGAGATTGCAAGGAGACTGCCAACGACGAGGCCAAGTCCGGCGCGGTGTTGGGCCGCCGCGGCGGGGGCCGTACCCCGCAGGTGCGGGGAGCTGCCATCAGGGCGCCGGCAGCAGAGACGTGACGGCGGCGCGATACGCCCGCAGGACGCGGTCGCTCTTCAACAGAGCCGGCGTGGGCGAAAACCGCGGCACCAGCAACGCCATCCGGAACTGCTTCACGGCCGCTGAGTCCTGGTTGTACCCGTCGATGAGAACGACAGCCAGCCGGGCGTGGGCCAGCGCGGTCTGGGGATCGCGGGACAGCTTGGCTTCGGCCGCCGTCGTCAAGGCGATCGTCAGCAAACGACGCGCCTCGGCGAAGTCGCGGACGCGCGACGCGCTGTCGGCGCGCCGAATGAGGTTCGCGATGTCGGCGAGCGCACTCCGGCCGCCGACTGCGGTTCGCGGCGTTCGTGGGGCAAGCTGAGGAGGCGGCGGCGCCGGCGCCGGCTCGGCAGGGATGAGCGCGGGCGGGGGCGGCAACGGACGCACCGGGGGCGGTAGCGATTCGATCTCGGGCAGTGGTTTGGGTTCGGGTGCCGGGGACGCGGCGTGGTTGTCCGGCGCCGTCGGCGTGACGCGCTTTTCGCTCACGCCCTGCGTCGGGATCCGACGCGAATAGGCCAGTCGCGCGGCGCCGCCCGTGAGCAGCGCCAGCAAGCTGACACCGACGATCGCGTACCAGTTCTGCCCCAGGCGGGCGCCGGCCTTCACTTTCTTCCGCGCCGGCTTTGCCGGGCGGCGCGCCAGGCCCGCTGTCCAGCTCGCGATGACGCTGGGGCTCGCAATCGGCGCCGCGCTGCGGAGAGCTTCCGCGAACGCCAGCGCCGTCGGAAATCGCTGCTCGCGATCGCGCGCGAGCGCGCGGAGGACGACCTCGTCGAGCGCGGCCGGGACGTCGGGGTTGATGCGGCTCGGTTCGACGTTTCGACCGTGCAGGATCTCCGACCACACCGCGCCCGCGCTGGTTCCGCGAAAGAGCCGCCGGCCCGTGAGCAGCTGCCACAGCACGACGCCGGCCGAAAAGAGGTCCGCGCGGCGATCGAGCGGCCTGTGCTGGATGTGCTCGGGGGCCATGTACGGCGGCGTGCCGCGCAGGGTCGAGTCGTCCCCTTTGGGATCCTGTCCCAGCACGCAGGCGATCCCGAAGTCGATGAGACGAGCGCGTCCGTCCGCACCCACCAGGATGTTTCGCGAGGAGACGTCGCGGTGGAGGATGTTGAGGGCGGTTCCGTCCGGATTGGTGGCTTCGTGGATGGCATGCAGACCGGCCAGGACGTCGTTCAAGATGCCGGCGATCACGCTGATCGGAAGCTGCCGATTCGCGAGGGCGGCGGATTGGGCCAGCCTGGACACGGTCGGACCGGGCACGTATTCGGTGACCAGCGCGACGGCGTCACGTTCGAGGTCCACGACGAGATCCAGCGTCTTCACGACGTTGACGTGTCGCACGCGCGCGCCGAGGCGTGCTTCGCGGATGAACATCGCCAGCGCGGCGGGCTGCAGCGCCGTTCGCGGGTCGAGGAACTTGATCGCCACCACGCGCCGTCGACCCAGGGAGCGCGTGCAGCCGAGGTGAACCGCGGCCATGCCACCGCGCGCGATTCGCTCGAACACGAGGTATCGGCCAATCTGCCGCGGTGGCTGGTCCGGGTGGTGCCGCGCCGGTTCGAGTCCCGTGGCGGAGTCCGGATCGGCGTCGTCACTGACCGGGTACAGCATGACCGTCGCCTGTTCATTGCCGCGTGACGGGAGCTCCCTCGTTGCGAGCCGGGCCTGCGCCATCGCTTGTCGCCTCCGTAGATGAATTCCCGCGCGGGTGGCGGGCGTTTCGGTGGTCGGGCGATCAAAGCGCCGCGACAAGGTCGACCCCCAGTTGATACGCGGCGCGTGGTGGCAGCGGCGCCTGGGCTTGCACCGACAGGGGGACGGTCAGCGAGGAACGCGCACGCAGCCGCCAGCGGTCGCCCAGCGCGCGATCGAGCTGAAGGTAGCCGTCGACCTCGCGGCTGTCGGGATTCGGCTGCAGCCCGGCGAACTCCAAGGTCCGCGCGCCGACGCGGGCCAGCACCCGAACGTTCGCGATCGGCGTGCCCAGAAACTGCGCGTACCCGCCACGGCTGCGGGCCCAGCCTTCCGTCACCGTCACGGCGAGCCACAAGCCGCCCGCGTCCGCGAAGAGCCTGGGCAGGATGACCTCGCCCGTCGCGTCCATGCTGCGGTCGCCGGTCTCGCGGTCCGCGTGGGCGTCGGCTGTCAGCGCCAGCGCGATCGCCGGTGAGAGGCGGAGCTGGCCGCCCAGGGCGCCATGGTATGCGCGGCCCGCGTTCGGTACTTCGCTTCGCAGCACCGCCACGTCCTCTAGCCTCGGTGCGGCGTAGCGCAGTTGCACCCAGCCGCTGAACCGCGGCAATCCATGCAGGCGCAGGTGCACATGCGCGTCCTCGAGCGCCGGTGCGCCGCCGCGCTCCACGAGCTGGCTGCCGCGTGCGCCGCCGCCGGCGGACCACAGGTCGCCAAAGATTTGGCCCGCCAGCTCGGCCTCCCGCAACTGACCGGCGACCGGCGCGTGGCGCGCGCCCGCGCGGATCTCCAGCATCGCGCCGAGAGCGCCGGTGCTGCGCGGCCGCATCCGCACGAGGGCGGCGTAGACGCCGGTCGCCCAGCTGCCCACGGTCGGCGCCAGTCCGGCGGCGCTGGGCAGCGAACCCAGGTAGAGGCCCACCTCGGCGGCGCCGTCCTGAGTGCGGCGTCCGACTTGGATCCCGTCGAGAACCGTCAACCCGGGCAGATGCCACGGCCACAGGCGGCCCACGGCCAAGACGGTCCGATCGGCGATCTCGCGGCGGGAGAGCTCGGCCTCCCACAGGAAGAATTGCGTGCGGACGTTCGGCTCGAAGCGCGCCGTGCTGGGCCGAAGCTGCCAGCGTACCGCGGTGAACGCCAGATCCAGACGCAGGTCGGTGTCGCCGACCGGCAACCGCCGCATCTGACCGTCGACCTCCTCGACCAGGTAGGCTCCGCCGTCGGCCAGCGCGGCCCCCCCGGACCAGGCTGCGACGGCGATCGAGGCCGATATCGCGGCAGAGATCCCGTGCCGATTGGCGCCGGCGAACTCCACCTTGTGAAAGCGGGCCGACGCGAGCGCCTGGACGCGCGGCTCCAGGACTGCCGGATCCTGGGGTTGCGCCGCGGCCCGCTCGCGCAGGGCGGAGCCGTGGCGCATGGGCGCGACCCGAAACGCGTCCCCGACCCGAATCCCGGGGCCGCTGCAGACGGCGACGTGATCGCCCGTGCGCTCGACCGCGCAACGCACCGACGGGCGACCAGCCCGGAGAAGCTGCAGCAGCTGCCCGGCGGCCAGACCGTCCAGCCCGCCTCGATCGAGGTAGGCCCGTCGCGAGGTGATGTACTGAACGTGGCCGGTCCGGAATGTTCCGCGGGCGGCCACCGCCCGGAGGCGCGGGCGCGGCGCGGCTTCGGCGAAGGAGCCGGTGCATGCGACGACGATCAAGATTCGGCAGATGGTCTTCATCGTGACGGGGTGGGCCGATGACATTCGAAGCACTTGCGGTCGGTGCACTCGAAACCCATCACGCCCTGGTGCTGGCGCGCGCTGACGTCGCAGCCGTGCGTGTGGCACGACGCGCAGCGGACGTCCGGGTTCGCGCACAGCCCGTCCAGCGCCAGCGAGGACGGGTTCGCGTGGCAGTCCTGGCAGCGCAGCGTGCGGTGAGAGCCCGTCGACACGGTGAAGCAGGCGTCATGAGCGGTGAAGCGGGCAGGGAAGAACGCCAGGGTCGTGTGGCAGTTCTGGCAGGCGGTGTCGAAGCGCGCGGCGGTGTGGTCGATCGAGCGAAACGCGGCGGTTGCCAGATCGGCGCGGTGGCAGTCGACGCAGGCGAGCGGCGCGCGCGAGAAGGAGCCGTCGCGCACGTCGCCGTGGCACTCCTGGCAGGGAATGGCCGCGTGCTTGCCCGTCAGGGGAAACGCCGTGGTGCGGTGACCGTCCGCGCCGAACATCGTCTCGCGCCAGGACCGCGGCTCGTGACAGCCTTCGCAGTGGAGCCCCAGGGTTCCAGCGTGGCGATCGCGGTGGCAGCCGGCGCAGGTGTCCGCCACGCGGGTCACGTAGTCGCGCGCGTGGCAGGCCTGACAGGGGACCTTTTCGTGAGCGCCCACCAGCGCGAAGCCGGTGCGTCGGTGGTCGAACTTGGCGTCGCTCCAGCCGTTGTCGGTGTGGCATCCCTCGCATTTGGTCGCTGCCGCCGGTCGCGCGCGCCGGTCGAACGTCGGCATCAATAACGCCGGTCGCGGCGGTGTGGCCTTCATCGGTCCGTCGGCAGCCGAAGCGCTGCTGCCGAGCCCGATCGCGAGCACGAACGTGACCGCCACGACTTCGCGCGCCCACGAGCGATGAAGCGTGGTCATGGCTGGAGCCCCCGGAAGTCGCCGTGATGAAAGTCGACGTGGCAGCCACCGCAAGCAGCGGGGACGCCGCGGTACCAGACCGCGCGAACGCCGGGCGCGACGTCGACGCGCGCGTGGCAGCTCGCGCACGGCACGGTCGCGTGCTTGCCGCCCAGCGCGAACTCCGTGAACCGCCGGTCTTCGTGCGAGAACGTGGTCTCCTTGAAGGTCGTCGCGCGGTGGCAGCCGGCGCAGTCGGGTCGCACGCCGAACTGGCCCTGGTGTTCGTCGGCGTGGCATCCGGCGCACGTGATGGGCAGCGGCTTGTAGCGAACGACAGTCTGACCGGCCGGGGTGCGTTCCGAGGTATGGCAGGAGCTGCAAGCCAGCGCGGCGTGCGCGCCTTCCAGCGGAAACCGGCTCTGGCGCGCGTGATCGAACTTCAGGCGGTGAAACGAGTCGGGGACGTGACAGCCGCCGCAGTCGTGCCCTTTGACCTCGGCGGCGAACTGTCCGGCGTGCGCGTCGGCGTGACAGTCCGCGCAGGCGCCAGGCCGTTCGGGCGGCCGCATGACCGCCAAGCTCACCTCCAGCGGACGCTTCTCGAGGCGCAACAGGCGCCGGACACCCGACGGAACTTTCGCCGCCAGATGGTCGTCCAGCGCATGACAGCCGCGGCAGGCGCTGACTGCGTGCCCCCCGTCCAGCGGGAACCGGGTGACGGCGTGCTGCTCGACCTCGAACCGCGGCGGCGAGAACCCGTCGACGGTGTGGCAGCTGCTGCAATCGGGCGACGCGCCTTTTCGACCGGCGGCGAGCTGCCCGACATGGCCGTCCTGGTGACAATCGGCGCAGCGGGAAGATGGCAGCCCCTTGTAGCGCGCTGGCTTGCCCGGGGACGGGCCGTGGCAGCTCCGGCAAGGGACGCCGATGTGGCCGCCGCGCAGCGGGTACTGGGTCTGGTCATGAAACGACGAATCCACCTGTCGTTTGATGGCCAGAACCAGCCACCCGCTGTCGGTGTGGCAGTTGCTGCAAGCGGGCCCGAGCTTCCCTTGATGCGGATCCGAATGGCAGCTCTCGCATGTCCGGTGGTCGATCGGCTTCATCTGCATGAACGTGGCCGCGACCGGCTTTAGAATCTGCGCCGACGCGCTCTCCTCGCGCCCGCTCTCCTCGGGCATCGACGGGTGGCACTTGGCACAGGCGATCCCGATGTGCTTGCCGCGCAACGCGAAGCCGACCCGGCCGTGATCGAACCCGGGCGCGGGCATCCACTTGGTTTCGTTGTGGCAGCGCTGGCAGTCGGCGCCCAGCTGCCCGCGGTGCTCGTCGAAGTGGCACGACGAACAGCGTGTCGTGAGGCCCAGGTAGGTCGCGGAGCCGGCGGTCTGCGCCTGGCGGTGGCAGGACTCGCATGTGGCGCGTGCGTGCGCGCCTTCCAGCCGCCACCCGGCGCGCGCGTGATCAAACGCCTTGCGCCCGCCGGGCCAGTCGATCAGCGGAAAGTCGCGCCCGCGATGGTCCGGGTGGCAATCCTGGCAGGCGTCCTTCTTGGCGGTGGGCAGGCGGCCATGGAAGCCGGTGCCGGCCTTCAGGCTCGGCGCGAGCTCGGTGTGGCAGCCCAGGCACCCGGCCGGCGAGAGCGCGGAGGTGTCGCTGTGGCACCGCAGGCACTTGTCCAAACCCTCGAGCGCCGCATGCGGGCGCGCCAGCGGCCCCGGCGAGAACATCTGCGCGCGCGCGCGACCGGCGGGCAACGCAGACGAAAGGAAAGCGAACAGCACCAGCCCGCACCCGATCGCGTCGGCGTGGCGGCGCCGTCGGGCTATCTCCCCGGCCATTTGAAGCCGACCCGCAAGCTGACCCACACGTGCAGGCCAATGAGCGCGATGAGAACCAGCGCGCTCGCCACGTGCAGCACGCGCCAGACGGTCATCACGCGCTTCAGCGGCCGGTGGTACTGCGAGCGGAACCGCAGCCACGTGAGGCGGAACATGTCGCCGCGAAGACGGGCGTAGGCGCGCGGGTGCAGCAACAGCTGGCGCATCGATCCGAGGGATCGCCACAGCGCGACGGCGTTGCGTGGAACGCGCGCGACGGAAACGTTCCACCACAGCGCGGCGCCGAACCCATGCTCCAGCCACAGCATCAGCGGCGCGAGCACCGGCCGATACGAGAAGGGCTCCGGCGTCGCGACGCGCTCGACGACCGGTCTCAACTGGGCGCGGAGCTCCGTCATGCGCTCGACGTCGCGCGCGTCGAAGCGGATCAGCCCGTACAGGAACCGCCCCACGAGACCAGTCGCCATGACGACGATGAGCGCGACGTAGGTCGCCGTCGCAAGCTGGTTCCCCCACTGCCAGGCCGAGTGGAACAGAATCGTCAGCGGGCTCATGACGCCGACGAAGACGTGAAATCGCAGCCACGGCGCGATCGGCCCGCTGCGCTTGAACATCTTCAGCCGCTTGCGCGCGGAGTAGGCGAAGTTCGACAGCATGAACAGCGTCGCCAAGATGCCGACGCCATGACCCCAGGCGCCGGACGGCTTCAGCAGTGCATGGCGCGGGTCGCGGTACCTGAGCGCGCGCGGCAGCAGGTAGTAGTCGGAGCCGACCGCGGCGAGCACGGCGCAAATGACCAGGCCGGCGGCGACCATCGCCAGCGGCACCCGCCACGACGGCGCACGGCTGCCGGACCGTCCGCCCAGCGCCGGGTTGGGCATCGCCTTGTCGCCGTGGTGGCGCCGGATGGCCACCCCGACCGACTTCAGGAACTCCGTCGGCAGCTCGCCGCCGAGGCAGGCGAGCACGAAGTCGTTCTGCAGGGGCGCCGTCTGATCGCCCGTCTTCAGCAGCACGCGATCGGGTTCGACGGCCGCCACCTCCGTCGACATCAGCGCGCGTACACGGCCGCGCGCGACCAGGTCAGCCAGCTTCTTCTGGTTGGCGGGGCGGCAACGGCCGAACTCGGGGCCGCGATAGGCGATCGATACTTCCGCGCGCGATTCGCCGGCCAGCTGGATGGCCGCCTCCAGCGCCGAGTCGCCGCCGCCGACCACCAGCACGCGCCGCCCCTCGTATTGCCGCGGATCGATGAGGCGGTACGCGACGTTCTCCGCGTCTTCGCCGGCGACACCCATCCGCCGCGGCGTGCCGCGCCGGCCGATCGCCAGCACGACCCGCCGTGCCCGCAAGACGCCGCGCGTGGTGGCGACGGTGAAATCGTCGGCGCGACCCTCGATGCCGGTGACCTTCGTGCGCTCGTACACCTGGATTCGCGCCCGCTCCAGCAGCTGGCCGAAGGCGGCGATCAGCTCCTCCTTCGACATGAGCCGCCGGCCGAACCGCCCGAAGTAGGGGAGGTCCACGGGCTCGGTCATGACGAGCTTTTGTCGCGGGTAGTGGGCAACGGCGCCGCCGACCGTGTCTTGCTCGATGAGCGCGAACGACAATCCAGCCGCGCGCGCGCCGGCCGCCGCCGCGAGCCCGGCGGGTCCGGCGCCGACGATGGCCACGTCGACGGCCCCTTCGGCGCGCTGTCCGCCGGCCAACGACTGCCGGACGTGCGCCGCAACTTGCAGGCCTTGCACCAGCGCGTTTCGGATCAGCCCCATGCCGGCCAGCTCGCCGACGATGTGCACGCCGGGGCGCGCCGTCTCGAATCGTTCGTCGAGCTCCGGTAGATCGAGCCCCCGCTCGGCGGTTCCGAAAACCAGCCGTATCGCGTGCACGGGACATTCCGAGGCGCACCGGCCGTGGCCGATGCACTTGGACGCGTTGACCAGCGCCGCCTTGCCGTCGACCAGCCCCAGGATGCGTCCCTCGGGGCACGCGGCCAGGCAAGAGCCGCTTCCGATGCACACGTCCGGATCGATGACCGGGTGAAGCGTCGCCGGGACGTCCAGCTTCTGCTGAACCGCCTCGGCCAGCTTCCCGCGCGCCCGCCGATCCTCGCGCCGCCGGGCGAGGTAGTGCGCGAGACCCACCCCGGCGCCCAGCAGCGCGAGAACGGAGAGCAGCTGCGAAGAGAGGAGCTGGTACGTGAAGTTGGCCAGCAGGGCGCTCATCGTGACCTCCCGTCGAGTTAGTTGCCGGCCGCCTCGTGCTCTTCGAGCAGGAACTCGGAGAGCACGTGACTGACATTCAAGAACCCAGGCGCCAGGAGCTTCAGCGGCGTTCCTGACAGGTCGCGGTTCAGCGGAATGCCGTTCCCCGTGATCGCCTGCGTGTTGTGGCAGGTGAAGCAGTTGTTGAACGAGTCCGGCCCCTGCGTGAACGACTCCATCGCGGTGCTGGAAAGCCGATCCTCGCCTGCCAGGATCGAATACGGAGAATCCGAGCCGTTGGCGACGAGGTCCTTCGTGAGCTGGTCGACAGAGATCGCCCGAACGGAGGCCACCGTGTCGCCGTTACGTTCCGTGTGGTCCTGCAGGAAGGGGCTGGTGCCGTCGTTTTGAAGCGCCTTGTCGACGGCGAAGAACTCTGGCCGGTCCATCCACTGCGCCCCGACCAGCCGATAGTGGCCGCGCTTGTCCGTCGGACTCAGCGTGCCGGCGCGACTCGCGAAGAGCGCCTCGACGTTGTGGTTCAGCGACGTCACGGCTTCATCGGGATCGATGGAGTTCGACTTCGACCCGGGGAACATCCGGTACACCGACGTTTGCTGACCGGGGAACTTCTGCCCCATCAGCATGAGGTGCGTCTCGCTGATGGCTTGATTGGCCAGGTTGGCCGGCGTGCCCGCTTTGTAGAGGATGCCGTTCACCGCGCTCACGACGGCCGTGTTCATCTGGTTCAGTGGGTCGGCAGCCGACGGATTCGTGTCGGGCAGCGTCGGCGCGACGTCCCGCTTGCCGTCACTGGGCTTGCTGTCCGGCGCGCCCGTGCTGTGCTCGAAGCTGGCCCACACGAACTCGGGATGGCCGGGCAAGGTGAACACGACGTGCAGCGCGAGCAGCCGCACGGTGACGTTGATGGGGTGGCTGCGGTCCTCCGAGATCTGCAGCGTCGTGGGGTCTTGCACCAGCGTCGGCGCGGTGGTCGTCGTCCAGATGAAATCGGCTGTCTGCGCGGCGATGGATGCGGCGTCGCCTTCGACCAGCTGCCAGGCGGATTTGAACTCGACCACCCCTGGCGGAAACACCAGGTTCTTCTTCACCGGATCGCTGGGATACGCCGCCAGAGCGTCGGCCGTGTCGAGGCCGTTCGCGCGGATGAAGCTCGCGTACGCCTGGTTGACGTGGATCCCGTAGTAGAGCGTGTTGTTGTTCTGGTCGACGAGGATCTGCCGCCCACCGGCCTGCTTGACCAGTCCGAGAAACGACCGGTTGGTAGGCCGCGGCGTCTTCGGCGTGAACGCCGTGTCGATGGTGGGGTAGGTGAGAAACGCCGGCGCGCCGTTTGCGTCGGGCTGGGTCGCCACCAGGAAGTTCTGCCAGCCGCCCCGGTAGAACGGGCATTCGCTGGCCGGGTGCGGCAGCGGATTGAACATCTGCAGCGGCGGCGTGTTCGGCAGCCAGTCCGCGCTGGCCGGGCACACCTCCGGCGCCTCTGCCGCGGCCGTGGTGTCGAGCGGGAACGGATCCGAGCAGGCCGCCGCCAGCAGGAGCGCGGGGAAGGCTCTCATTTGCAGACCCATTGGCGACCTCCGGCGTAAAGCTCACACGTGCAGACCTTCGCTCCCAACGCGCACGTCGCGCCGTGGATCGCGCAGCTACCCCCGGCGGTGACCGAGGAACCGCAAGCGTGAGGCGTGCCGGCATCCGACGGCCTCCGGCCGCCCGTCCCCGTGATGCTGCCGGCCGCGCCGCCCCGTCCGCCGCTGCTGCCGCTGGCGCCGCTGGCGCCGCTGGCGCCGCCCGTACCCGGGCTGGGGCTTCCGCCCGCGCCCGTGGCGGCGGTCGCGCCGAGACAGTTGAGGATCCATTCCCGAATGACGGTATGGTCGGCGGCCGACGGTTTCGGGTTTGGCGCCGTGCCCAGGTCCGTCGGCTGCGGGGGCATGTCCTGCGCCACGGCCATGCGCTGATAGAGCGCCGAGTGATCCGGGTCGCCCGGGACGACGAAGCGTGCCGCCGGTTGGCCGGCGCGCACCCAGGTCTCCGTGACCAACCTCTGATCGTCGAGGACGAAGTCCCAAGGCGGCAGCCCGATCGGCGCGGCGCCTGAATGGCACCGCGCGCAATACGCCGTGAGGATCTGGGTCTTGTCCTGGCGAGTCTTGTCGCACGGATCGCTGGCCGTCGCCGCGTCCGTCGGGCTGAGCTCGATCGGGTCCGCCGACGGGTCGATCTGTGTCACCAGCGCGTCAGTGGCCGCCGTGGCCGCCTGCGACGAGGCGGCGGTGTCGACCTTCTGAAAGCACGCGCCGAGCAACACCGACGCCAGGAACAGCTGCAGGCGCGTTGACGGAGCTGCGCTCCGATGAAAGCGCATCAGAATGTCCCCCGGACGCCGGCGATCGCGCCGGAGGTGGTCGGGCGAACGTCGACGCGCAACGAGGCTTCGTCGGTGTTCTCGGCTCTCCGCGTGCGGTGGCTCAAATAGGCCCAGCTGGCGCCAGCCAGCGCCGCGGCGCCGACGCCGAACGCGACGTCCGCGCCGATGTACAGGCGGTGGACGTGTTCGACCGCGCCGCTCGGACAGGCCGGTGAGCAGGCGCCCAAGCGATCGTTGTCGCCACGTCCCCAGTACGTCAGCAGAGCGCCGGCCCCCAGCGCCGCCACGCCGCCCGCGCCCAGCACGAACGCGAGCACCGTCCGGCGCCCGGCGACCTTCTCCGCCGGGACGCGGTCGACCGGCTTCAGGACCACGGGTGCCTCCTGCGTCTGGGCGTCGGATGCCGGTTCGTCGATCGCGGCTGCCGCGAGCTTCACCGTCTTCGGCTGGGCGCGGGGGGCGGGCGCCGCCGTCGGCTCGTCGTCGTGGCGCAGCGCCGCCCAGACCCGCCGATTGCGCTGCCCGGGGAGGATCGTCGCCGTCTCGCGCGCAATCACCTCTCCCGCGACGCTGAACGTGAACTCATGCGCGCCCGGGTCGACGAAGATGGCGCGCCCGTCGGCGGGCGTCGAAGTCTCGCTGTCGACGGCGACGCGCACGTCGCGGACGATGATCTCCGCGCCGTCTTTCACCAGCGGGATCACCGACGGAACCTCGGGCTCGAGATCACCGAAGCGGGCCGCGCATTGCCGGCGCAAGAACTTCCCGCACATCGGTTGCGCGCAACTAAGAAGTTGCTTCTTCGCCGCCCGCAGCTCGCCCGCCTGGACCTGCATCTCGGCGCTCCGAAACGCCGCCAGGCAGGCCTGCTCTTCCGCCGGCGGTTGCGACATCGACGTGGTGGGGCGAACCCGTACGCGCCGACTCCGCCCGTTCGCAGCGTCCGCCTGACCTGCAGCGGAGGCGATCAAAAGAGCAGAGAGGATGGTCCGTAAACGAGGTGAGCTCATTCGTCCCTCCGTCATGGGCGTGGTCATTCACTGGTCCTTCGGATGGCACCCGTAGCAACCGGCGTCGGTCCAGGCGTATCCGGACACCGACGTATGCTGGCCGGCAGACATGGCTTGGTCGTGGCACCCGACGCACGCGAAGACCTTCGAGGTCGTTCGGTCGGCGTGACAGGTGGCGCACAACAGGTCGTTGTGCGAGCCGCTCTGGATCGGAAAGTACTTGAGGCTGTGGTCGGCCGGCAGGATGGGCGCCTCCCATCCGGTCGGATGACAGTTCATGCACGCGTTCGAAACGTTGTTCTGGAACCCGGTGATGTATTCGTGGCGCGTGACGGCGACGTCGGGCGCGTGGGCGTGACACGACTGGCAGGTGAAGGTCTCGAAAGAGCTCGCGTCCTGATGGCAGTCGGCGCACTGAGTCGTCGCGTGCTTGGAGCCATCCCCGATGGGGAAGTAGGCCTGGTGACGGTCGCGCGTCAGAGCAGTGCTGGTTTCAGCCCCACTGCTGGGTGTTGCCACCGGGCTGCCGCAAGCGGTGCCGAAGGCGCTCGCCGACACGATCCACAGGATCGCCGGGGCAAAGAAGGCTCGAGACACCCATTCGGCTCGCACGACCTCGCCTGTGGTGCATCCGGCGTGCCCGCCGCGACGGTTGCCCAACGTGAAACGTTCAGGCCTCCGCGCGGCCCATAGCGACGGGAGTCATCGTCCCGCGCTCGCCTAACGTCAAGGAGGCAGACATGCTCAAGTCCACGCTCTTCCAGCTCGCCACGGCGCTTGCCCTCATCGCGCCACTTGGGTGCGCTGGGGTCGCCGAAGATTCCGGTTCGTCGTCGACGGTCGAAACGCAGCAGGCGCTGCAGGCCGCCAGCCCGACCTGCGCCGCGGCGCGCGACAACTGTCGAATGCTGGCGCAGCCGATCATCGATCAAGTGCAGGCCGCGTGCGCCGGCGTTCGCAGCGCTTGCCACGGGGGCCCGGCGCCGACCGGGAGCGGCGGCGCCGGGGCGACCAGCACCGGTACGCCGGCCACAGCCGGGGGGACCGCGGCCTCCTGCACGGACGCGCGCGCCGCGTGCACGGCCGCAATCGAGGCCGCCAAACCGCAGCTCCAGGCCGTCGGGCAGCAATGCCAACCGGCGGTGCAGTCGAGCTGCCTCGTCTCGGGGGCGCACGGCGGGGCGGCGGGCGGCGCCAGCGGCACCGGACCCGGCGCTGGCCCCGTCACGACCGGGGCGGGCGGCGCGGCGCCCGGGGCACCCGGCGCAGGTGGACACGGGACCGTGTCGCAAACCTGCAGCGACGCGCAGACCGCCTGCCAGCAGGCGCTGGCCGCGGCCGGCAACATGCCGCCCGCCTCGTGCGTGGCGATCTCGACCAGCTGCGCGAGCACGACGGCGAAGACGTCGACCGCCGACTGTACGACGGCAATCGACGCCTGCCGTGCCGATATCGGCGCGATCGTGCAGTCGGTCCAGGGACACTGCGGCGCCGCGCTGGTCTCCGCCTGCCGCCGGTGAGCGGTAACCCCCGCCAGCTCCGAGCGGCTTCGCGTCAGATGGCGCGGAGCCGCTCGTCGCCGCTGGGCAGAGGAGGAGCACAAAGCGAACGCCGCGTGTCTCAAACCGCGGGGCCCGCGTGTTTAGAGAGCACAATCGGAGGCCGCGCCGCCCCATGCTCCCTGTCCTACGCTGGATCCCCCTACTCACGTTGGCTGCCATGTTGGTGGCGCCGGGCCGCGCCGGTGCCCAGGTGCCGCCGGCGCCGGCCGCCAGCTTCGCGCTGATCATCGGCAGCAACGCGCCTGGCCCTGGGCAGCAGGAGCTGCGGTACGCGGAACGCGACGCAGCCGAGATGACCGCCGTGCTGCGCGAGGTCGGACGCTACCCGGCCGCCAACGTCGTCACGGCGATCCGTCCCGACCGGGCCGGGCTGCTCGCGGTCATCGCCGCCCTTCGCGACAGATTGCAGCAGCACACGGCGCGCGGCGAGCAGGCCCAGCTGCTGTTCTATTACTCGGGGCACGCGCGCGCCGATGCCCTCACGCTTGGGCGGGAAGAAGTTCCGCTCGCCGAGCTGCGCGAACAGATCCTGGCACTGTCCAGCACGCTCACGATCGTCGTCATCGACGCCTGTCAAAGCGGCGCCTTCTCGCGCATCAAGGGCGCCGCGCCGACCACCGACTTCTCATTCAACTCGGTGGCGCGGCTGAACACGGCGGGGCTGGCGGTGATGGCGTCCAGCAGCGCGACGGAGCTGAGTCAGGAATCCGACCAGCTCTCGTCTTCGTACTTCACGCACCATCTGATTTCCGCGCTGCGCGGCGCCGCCGATTCCAATCAGGACGGCACCGTGAGCCTCGACGAGGCGTACCGCTACACGTACAACCGGACTCTGGCCGGAACCGCCGCGACGGCGGTCGGCGCGCAACACGCCACGCTCGAGACGGTACTGAAGGGCAAAGGGGACGTCGTGCTGACACGCCCCTCTTCGGCGTCGTCGCAGCTGATCGTTCCGTCGGCCATCGAAGGACGGTTTTTGATTCAGCACCGCCCGAGCGGCGCCGTGATTGCGGAGCTGGACAAGGCCCGCGGCGGTGCGGTGCGCCTGGCGATGGCGACCGGCCCCTACACGGTGGTGGTCCGCCGCGGCGACGACGTGCGCGAATGCGACCTGACGCTGCGGCCGGAGACGACCGTCAGCTTCGACCTCGCCGCCTGCCGCCCGGTGCGCGGCGACGCCGGGGCCACCAAGGGCGGGGCCGCGCCGCCCTGGGGCATCGAGCTGGCGCTGGGGGTCATGGAGGGGCGGCGCGATGGGTACGTGCAGGAGATGCGTCAGTTCGGGTTCAGCGAATTCGGCGGTAACGTCTGGCTGGGCCTGTCTCATCAGCTATCGCTGACCGCGGTCCGCGCGCTGAGCCGCCATCTCGCGCTGGCGCTGAGCCTGCTGGAGCTGGACGCGCAGGACCACGTTCGCGACGGCGGCGGCGACCCCACCGAAGCGCACTTCGGCTGGTCGGCGTACGGCCTCGGCGCCGGCGTGCGCGGCATGCTGCCGTTGTGGCGCGACCACCTGATCCCGTACGCCCAGCTCTCGATCGGTCCGGCCGCTGCGTTCACGACGTGGACAGACGCCGGCGGGACCACGCGCCAGAGCTTCCTCGGCTATTACGTCGGTGGGTTGCTCGGGACGGCCGTGATGCCCAAGCCGTCGCTGGGCGGGTTCGCGCAGCTCGCCGTCTACTACGCGCCAATCATCGATAACCGCTACGGTCAGACACACGACAGCGGCGGTGTCGCCTTCCAGCTGGGAGCTCGCTATGCGTTCTGAACCATCGTTGGCCCGCAGAATCCCGTCGGCGTTCGCGGCGCTCGCGTTCCTGCTGCTGGCGGCTTGCCCGCTGGACGACGACCCCGGCTTCGACGACTGGTGCGGCGATCAGCTCTGCCACTGGACGTTGGTCGATGGGCAGATCGCGAAGGCGCCCACCTGGCATGACCGGGACTACGGCGTGGAGCTGGTCGGCCCGCATGTGACGCTGTCGCAGCAACCGGCGATCAGCTCGAAGCCGTGCCTCGAGTTCAAGGTCATCGCCGATGTCGATCCGGCGGCGGCGGTGTACGTGGAGCTGGACTTCCAGGCGGACGGCACGGTGGAGTACCGCGAGCGGATCCCAAGCGCGCAATCGCAGCTGCTCACGTTCCTGGTCAGCGCGCCGACCTGGTACGACGCCGTCGCCCTCAACATCCGCAAGGAGAGCGACGGCCACGCGGTGCTCGCGCGCCTCGAGCTGGGAGAGGGTGAGGGGTGCACCGGCGCGCCGATTCCGCTGGTCAACCGCCCGGCGGGCGCGTGGTGCGAGACGCCGGACCAGTGTGCCTCCAACGCGTGCGCCGCGGCGAAGGTGTGCACACAGACGTTCGCCGCTTGCGGCGACACGACGCCCTGCGCGGACGGGACTGGCCCGTGCGTCGACTGGCGCGCCACGTGTCAGTGAGCGGTCTCTAGACGGGTCGATGGAGCTTTATCGCCGCTACGGCCCTGCGCTGCTGAGAAAGGCTGAACGCGTGCTGCAGGATCGCGACGAGGCGAAGGACGTGGTTCACGGATTGTTCCTGGATCTGCTCCAGCAGCCGGGCACGCCCGTGGACCTTCCCTACCTCTATCGCGCCGTCACCCACCGTTGCCTGAATCACCTGCGCGATCACCGCAACCGGGGGCGGCTGCTCGAAACGTGGCGCGGCCCGACGCGGACACTGCTGGACGAGCGCATCGTCGACCGGCAGCTGCTGGCCAGCCTGGCCGATCGCATCGACGCACAGGCGTGGGAGATCCTGGTGGCCCACTTCATCGACGACCTGACGCAAGACGAGGTCGCGGCCTTGATCGGCTCCAGCCGCAATTAGTTATTGGTTGTGCTTCTTGTTTTTATAGATTT
>JBJMQQ010000126.1:0-56890 GCA_045802645.1 Polyangia bacterium | reverse complement strand
TCGGCTTGTCGACCGTGAAGACCCCCTGGAACTCGCGCGGCGACGAGCCGTGCGGGTGTTCCGTCGAAGGCTGCAGCTTGAACAGGTCAACGATGTTCACGAACCGCAACTTCAGGTCGGGGATCCGCTGGCGCAGGATCGACGCGGCGGCCAGCGCCTCCATCGTCGCGACGTCACCGCAGCATGCCAGCACCACGTCCGGCTCCTCGCCGGCGTCAGTGCTGGCGCGCTTCCAGATGCCGAACCCCTTCGTGCAGTGAACGACGGCCTCGTCGATCGTCGTGAACTGCAGGTGCTTCTGCTTGTCGGCGACGATGACGTTGACGCAGTTCGTGCTGCGCAGGCACTGGTCGGCGACCGACAGCAACGTGTTCGCGTCCGGCGGCAGGTAGATGCGGGTCACCGACGGTGACTTGTTGGTGAGCAGATCGATGAACCCCGGGTCCTGGTGCGAAAACCCGTTGTGGTCCTGTCGCCAGACCGTCGACGACAGCAGGATCGTCTCGGAAGAGACGGACGACCGCCACTTCACGTGGTTGGACGCGATGTCCAGCCACTTTGCGTGCTGGTTCACCATGGAGTCGACGACGTGGGCAAAAGCCTCGTACGTGTGGAACAGCCCGTGGCGGCCGGTCAGCAGGTATCCCTCCAGCCAACCGAGCAGCGTGTGCTCGGACAACATCTCCATCACCCGCCCGTCGCGGGACAGCTCACCGCCGTCGGCGTCTTCGGGCAGCATGTCGGCCATCCAGGTCTTCTTGCTGGCCTGGTAGAGCGCCTGCAACCGGTTCGACGCAGTCTCGTCGGGGCCGAACACGCGGAACGTCTCGGGGTTGTTCCGCATGATGTCGCGCAGGAACTCGCCCAGCGGCTTCGTGTTCTCGTACTGGGTCGTTCCGCGCGCCGACACCGGCACCGCGTAGTCGCGGAAGTCCGGCAGCTTCAGCTCCTTCCGCAGAAGTCCGCCGTTGGCGTGCGGGTTCGCGCTCATCCGCCGCCGCCCCTTGGGGACCAGCGCCCGCAGCTCGGGGACGATCCTACCCGTCTCGTCGAACAGCTCCTCGGGGCGGTAGCTGCGCATCCAGTTCTCGAGCACCTTGAGGTGCGTCGGGTTGTCCCGCACGTCCGCGAACGGGACCTGGTGCGAGCGCCAGTAGCCCTCCAGCTTGTGCCCCTCGAGGTCCTTGGGGCCCGTCCAGCCCTTCGGCGCGCGCAGCACGATCATCGGCCAGCGCGGGCGAACCGCATCGTTCGACTGCCGCGCACGGCGCTGGATGCCGCGGATCTCGTCGATCGCGCGTTCCGTGGCCTCGGCCATCTTCTGGTGCATGACCGCCGGCTCGCTCCCCTCGACGAAGATCGGCTTGTAGCCGTAGCCAGAGAACAGCGCCTCCAGCTCTTCGTGGCTGATGCGCGACAGGATCGTGGGGTTGGCGATCTTGTAGCCATTGAGGCTCAGGATCGGCAGCACCGCCCCGTCGCGAATCGGGTTGAGGAACTTGTTCGAGTGCCAGGCCGTCGCCAGCGGGCCGGTCTCGGCCTCGCCGTCGCCCACGACGCAGCCGACGATCAGGTCCGGGTTGTCGAACGCCATGCCGAACGCGTGCGACAGGCTGTACCCCAGCTCGCCGCCTTCGTGGATCGAGCCGGGCGTCTCGGGCGTGGCGTGGCTGCCGATGTGACCCGGGAACGAGAACTGCTTGAAGAAGCGCTGCAGCCCGTCGGCGTCCTCGCTCTTGTCCGGATAGACCTCCGAATAGGTCCCTTCCAGGTAGGCGGGGCCCAGGATGCCGGGCGCGCCATGGCCGGGGCCGGCCACGAAGATCATGTCGAGATCGTGCTTCACGATCTGCCGATTGAGGTGCGTCCACACGAACGACAGCGCCGGGCTCGCGCCCCAGTGGCCGAGGAGGCGCATCTTGATGTCTTCGGTCTCGAGCGGCCGCTTCAAGAGCGGGTTGTTCTGCAGGTAGATCATCCCGACCGAGAGGTAGTTGCAGGCCCGCCAGAAGGCGTGCATCAACTCCAGCTCCTTCGCCGACAGCGGTCCTTCCTTGGTTCGCCCGTTGGTCGACGAGGCCGACGCCTCTTTCGCGTGCATCCCCGATTCTCGTGTCGTGGTCGTGTGTGCCACTGCAGTCCTCCGGTTAGATCGACGCCGATTCGTTCTCGAGCTCGTCGCCGTATTCGCCGACCGCGGCGGCGCCTTCGCAGCGCGCGCGGTGGTGGAAGGCGCGCTGGCCGTCCGCCACGTTCTCCGGCTTTCCGCGCCACGCCTTCAACGCCTCGTCCTGCAGCGCGCGGCCGTAGGAGAAGGTCAGCTTCCACGGCTTGGGCGCCTCCATCTGGTTGATGGCCGACAGGTGCTCGGTCGCCGTCACGTGGTCCTGCCCGCCGGACAGGAACACCACGCCCGGCACCGCCGCCGGACAATGCCGCGTGAGCGCGCGCAGCGTGCTGGACTCGACCTCGTCGATCGACGACTGCCGCGGGCAGTCCCGCCCCGGGACCACCATGTTCGGCTTCAGCAGCATCCCTTCGGGATAGACGCGCTGATCGAAGAGCGCGCGGAACACCACCTCCAGCACCCACTCCGTGACCTCGCCGCAGCGTTCGATGGCGTGGCGCCCCTCCATCAACACCTCGGGCTCGACGATGGGGACCAGCCCCTCTTCCTGGCAAAGCGCCGCGTAACGGGCCAGCGCGTCGGCGTTCGCCTGCAGGCAGGCGGGCGTGGGTAGCCCGTCGTCGACGATGATGACCGCCCGCCACTTCGCGAACCGCGCGCCCAGGTCGCTGTACATCTGCAGGCGGTCCCGCAGACCGTCCAGCCCTTCCGTGACGAACTCGCCGGGCGAACCCGCCAGCGGCGTGACGCCCGCGTCGACCTTGATCCCCGGAATCACCCCCGACCGGATCAGCAGCGACACCAGCGGCTCGCCGGCCGCGCTGCTCTGATGGATGGTCTCGTCCTGCAGGATGACGCCCGAGATGTAGTCGGCGATCCCGGGCGTGCTGAACAGCATCTCGCGGTAGTCGCGACGCGTGTCCGGCGTCGACTCGATCCCCACCGCCTGCAGGCGCTTGCCCAGCGTGTGCGGCGTTTCGTCGGCCGCCAGCAGGCCCTTACCGTCCTGGACGAGGCTCCACGCTGTTTCCTCGATCGTTGTCGCTGAGATCGGTGCCGTCGTCATTGATCCGTCCCCCGCTCACGAACCTAAGGTGGCGCGTCGGCGATGGGACAGGCTGCCGCGGGCGCGCTCCCTAGAATGCGGCGGCGGCGCACGCGGCCCGTCCTGAGGCCGTTGTCATGTTGAGGACGACGGACCCGCGTATGGACGAAGTCGACAAGCGCATCATCCTGGCCGGCGACATCGGCGGGACCAACAGCCGGTTCGCGCTGTACGAAGCCGCCGGGAAACGCGCCGCGCCGGCGCCGCTCTTCGAACGGAGCTATCCGTCAAGGTCGTACCGGGCGCTGAGCGAGATCGCCGACGAGTTCTTGAACGCGGCCGAGGTCGCGCTGGGCGGCCGCGTCGGCCGTGGCCGCGGTGTCCACGCGGCGTGCCTCGCGGTGGCCGGCCCGATCGAGAACAACATCTTACGGGCCACCAACCTGCCGTGGACCATCGACGGCCGGATGCTGGCCGCGCATCTGGCGATCGACCGCGTCACGCTGGTGAACGACTTCTTCGCGGCGGCGCTGGGGGCGGTGGCCGTCGAGGCGCAATGGCTCGCCCCGCTGGGCGGCACCCCCGGCGTGAGGCACGGGCCGATCGCGGTGCTGGGCGCGGGCACCGGCCTGGGCGTCGCGTTTCTTCTCTGGTCGAATAGCACAGACAGGTACCAGGTGATCCCGTCCGAGGCCGGCCACGTCGACTTCGCGCCGCGAACACCGCTGGAGGCCGGCCTGCTGCAGTTCCTGATTCACAAGTACGGGCGCGTCTCGTGCGAGCGCGTGCTGTGCGGGCGCGGCCTGGTCGACGTGTTCACGTTCCTCTCCCAAGAGCCGGCCTGCCGCGCGCTGATTCGCGCCGAGACCACGGCGGCCCTGGCCGGCGCCGGTCGCGGCCCGGATCCGGCGGCCGTCATCTCGGCGCTGGCGATGGCCGGCAGCGATCCGATCTGCGAGATGTCGCTGGCGCTGTTCTGTTCGGTCCTGGGCGCCGTGGCCGGCAACCTGGCCCTCGCGATCCTGGCGACGGGCGGCGTCTACGTGGCGGGCGGCATCGCGCCGCGGCTGATCCCGTACGTTCAAAACGGCGTCTTCCGCGAGGCCTTCGACAGCAAGGGGCGCCTGCACACGCTGGTCGAGCGCTTCCCGGCGTTCGTGGTGACGCACCCGCAAGTCGGGCTGGTCGGTGCTGCGGCAGCCGCCGCTGCGATGTGAAGGTCTGCCCGGAGGAGCCCATGAAGATCAAGCTGCTGATCGCGGACGTCGACGGGACGCTTGTCACCCGGGCCAAGCTGCTGACGCCGCGTGCGCTGGACGCGCTGGACCGGCTGCGCGAGGCCGGGGTGATGTTCGCGCTGACCAGCGGCCGCCCGCCGCGCGGGCTGGCCAAGCTGGTGACGCAGTTGAACCTGACGACCGCCGTGGCGGCGTTCAACGGCGGCGTGTACGTGAAGCCCGATCTGAAGACGGTGCTGGCGCAGCGGACGATCGCACCCGACGTCGCGCGACACGCCGTCGACTACCTGCTGCGGGCGGGGTTGGACGTCTGGGTGTACCAGGGCTGGGATTGGTTCGTGCGCCGCACGGAAGCGCCGCACGTCGCGCGCGAGAGTCAGAACGTGGGATTTCAGCCGATCGCGATCCGCGACCTGACCACGGTCCTCGATCAGCCGATCAAGCTGGTCGGCATCAGCGACGATCTGGCGCTGGTGGCGCGCTGCGAACGTGAGCTGGCCGCACGCCTTGGCACGGGCGCCTCCGCCGCGCGGTCCCAGGCTTACTTTCTGGACATCACACACCCCGAGGCGAACAAGGGGATGGTCGTGCGCGAAGCCTCGCGCATCTTGAAGATTCCGCTGCACGAGATTGCGACGATCGGCGACATGTCGAACGACGTGCCGATGCTGACCGTCGCGGGGATGGGCATCGCCATGGGCAATGCCAGTCCCGATGTCCAGGCCGTGGCGCGGCACGTGACCGCGTCGAACGAGCAGGACGGGTTCGCGCATGCCGTCGACACCTTCATCCTGGGCCAGCCGCCTTTCGCGCGGACCGATCTGGGGCTGCCGCCGCGCACGCGCGGGTGCTTGTTCGGCCTGGAGGGCGTGCTGGCGCAAACCACCCGGATCAACGTCGAAGCGTGGAAGCGGCTGTTCGACGACTACTTGCGCCTGCGCGCGCGCGCCGGCCACCAGCCGTTCGTCCCCTTCGACGCCGTGCAGGACTACGCGCAGCACATCCAGGGGCGCGGCGCACAGGCCGCGATCCGATCGTTCCTGGACAGCCGCGGCATCGAGCTGCCGGACGCGACCGTCGAGGCTCTGTCCGAGAGCAAGGGGGCGATCCTGACCGAGCTCCTCGATCAGAAGCGCCCCGACATCTACGAAGGGTCGCTGGAGTTCCTGCAGGCCGCGCGGCTGTCAGGGCTCCGGATCGCCGTCGTCTCGCCCGACGACCACTGCCAGGACGTGTTGCGCTCGGCCGGCATCGCCGAGCTCTTCGACGCCTGCATCGACGGTCCGTTCGCCGCCGCGCGACGGCTGGAGGGGCAACCGGCGCCGGACGCCCATCTGGCGGGCGCGCAGGCGCTGGGGCTCGACTGCGACGAGGTCGCGGTCTTCGAGGCCGACCCGGATGCGATCGCGGCGGGACGGGCCGGGCACTTCGCCTACGTCGTCGGCGTCGATCGCGCCGGCCGGCCGCCCGACCTGCGTCGCGCCGGCGCCGACGTGGTGGTGAGCGACCTTGGCAGCCTGCTGGCCACCGACGACGAAGCCCTCCCATCGGCGGCCGGCACCGCCGAGATGTCGTGGTGAGCGGTTACGCCTGGCGCGTCACGGAACGATGATGTTCCGGATGCACTGGAGCGTGGTCTCGATGTGAAACGTCGAATCGCAGCAGTGCCGGTCCGCGTAAAAGACATCCATCTGGTACGTGCCGCCTGGCGAGATGCCAAACTCCGCGGCCCGCGCGTCGAGATCGGCCTTCCCCATCTCGGCGATGTGGATGCCGCCCAAGTTGATCGCGAGGTGGCCGTTGATGAACACGAACACGTCGTCGTCGCCGCGGAAGTTGAAGACCTCGCCCCCGCGATAGGGGAACGAGAAATGGATCTCGGCGGTGAAGTCGTGGTTGTGATCCGAGTACGGGTCGGGCCACCCCATCTTGTCGATCGGGAAGAACTTGTCGTTGTCGTAGACGAACACGCCGGCCCGCGTGGGGTCGGGCGTCAGCGGGATCGTGACGTCGATGTGGACGTTGACGCCGTCGACGTCGCGATACCACTGGTCGAAGTTGGCCTGGCCCGTCGTCGTCGGCGTCATCCCGTTCGGCCCGGGCGCGTACACCGGCTTGGAATCTCCACCCACCATCATCGCGACGATGGCCCGGTCATCCGTGACGGCCTGCTCGAAGTCGGGGTGCTTGGGTTGGTTGTCCTGCACGCTGCCGCGGAAGTCGCGCACGGCGATTCGCAGCTGTTGCTCGCAGTTGCCTGCGGCATCGTCAGGGGTCTGCGTAGCGGCGTCCCGCGGCGGGTTGACCACCGTTCCACCGGCGCCCGTGCTCCGTCCGCCGGTGCCCCCGACGGTGCCGCCCGTGCCGCTGCCCTGACCGCCCTCGCCGCTGGTGCCGGTCTGCTTGATCCCCGCGCAGCCCAGGCCCACCCCCAGAACGAGCAACAGCCGAAACCGCGCGTCCTTGAAGCCCATCGCGCGAATCTATCATTCCTGGCTGGCGTAACCGACGGTGAGCCGATGCTGCCCACCCGGTGCCAGCGTGACCCGGCCGGCGCCGATTGCGCCCGTCTCGACGCACACGAAGCGGCGCCATGCGTCGGGCGCCAGGTCGCCCAGCGTCGCGGTCTTGGCGGGCGCTGGGTTCCAGACCACGGTCGAGCGCGCGCCCGTGCTTTCGATCCGCAACGGGCGCCCCGCGGAGGCGTCGCGCAGCGTCACGGGCCCTGCGCTGTCGTAGACCCGGTCGACTTCGCCGGCGATGCGCAGCTGCGCGGCTGATTCCTGGCGGGTGACGCCGCCCGCGACCTTGTCGACGAATTCGACGCCGCTCAGCCCTTCGATCGCGACGTCGTCCACGTCCGAGACGGCGAAGTAGCTGTGCAGCGCGACCTCGAACGACAAGTCGTCCGACCCGAGGTTCGTGACGTCGAAGGCGAGCGAAAGGTGCGCGCCGATCGTGACGGTCAGACGGGCCGCGAACTGATGCGGAAAGAGCTTCGCCGTGGCGTCGTCGTCGGACAGCGACAGCTCGACGGCCACCTCACCGCCCACCTCGCGCGCGCCGAGAAAGCTCCAGGCGCGCGTGCGTGCGAACCCGTGCGCTGGAAAGGTTGTCTCCGTGGGATGCGGCCCGAACCAGGGGAAGCAGAGCGGGATTCCGCCGCGCAACGCCGCGCCGGCCGCCCACCGGGCGCGCTCGCTGACCCACAGCCAGTCGCGCCCGCCGCGCGGGACGAAGCTCAAGACCTGCGCGCCCTGAAGCGCAATCACCGCCGTCGACGCGGCCGTCTCGATCTCGACGACCTCGAGCCCCTGACGCACACCCAGGTTCCAGCGCGGAAGCATGGCCGGCACTCTACAGCGGCCGGACCGGCTCGGCCGGCAGGGGGACGCCACTGTCCGGGCGCCAGGCGGTGGCGGCCACGTGGGCGGCCTCGGGAAGCCCGGGGAAGCTCTTCACCAGCGCGCCGGCGCGAAACACCCACAACGTCCCCGGCGTACCGGCGACCCAGGGTTCCGCGCGCGTGAGCGGATGCGTGGCGACGACCGCGACGGAGCCGTCCCCCCGCATCACGTTGGCCAGGTTCACCTCGACCTCCTCGTCGGCCAGCGTCACCACGCCCAGCGGCGGCTGGCGAACGATGTGGGACAGGTGATCCCCGCACCGCGCGAACAGAAAGCGTCCGTCGGCCAGCAAGCAATTCAGGATCCCGTCGCTGCCAAGGTCGTTCAGCAGCCGGAAGATGGTCGCGCCCGCCTGCTCCGCGTCGTCGGGAAGGCCGTCGGGGTGGAGCTCGCGCAGCCGTTCCAGCAGCCAGCAGAACGCGTGTTCGCTGTCCGTGTCGCCCAGCGGAAATTCGTACGCCAGCGGGCGTTCACGCACGTGCGGCAGCGTGCCGTTGTGCGCGAACACCAGGTGCCGTCCGCGAAACGCCCGCACGAACGGGTGCGTGTTCTCGAGCCGCGGCTCCCCCAGCGTCTTCTTGCGAATGTGCGCGACGGCCAGGGGCGTCTCGATCGGGTTGTCGTGAAGAAAGCGCGCCAGCGGGCTGCGGTAGGCGGGGTGCTCTTCGCGGAACGTGCGGGCGACGTGGTGCTGATACAGCGACACCCCCCAGCCGTCCGCGTGCGGTCCCGTGCGCCCCCCACGCTGCAGAAAGCCCGAGAACGAGAACGCGATGTCGATCGGTCGACTGGAGTCGATGCCCAGGAGCTCGCACATGGATCCTAGCCAAGCTTAGCCACGGCCAGGGGTGGACGCATGTCACACAAATCGGAGGGTCAACCCGCATATCCAGCTTGTTCCCCCTTGTTCCTGACACTGCGAGCTTTACGTACGGCACGACGAGAACATGAACGCCCCCGCTCGGAAGTCGCCTGCGCCGGCCCCCCACGAAACGCTCACACTTGGAATCGAGGAAGAATTCCACCTCATAGACCTCGCGACGCGCCGATCGACGCCACGCGCCGGTGAGGTGTTGCCTCGGCTGGCGGCTGGCGGCTTCGCCGCCGAGCTGCAGCAGACGACCGTCGAGACCAACACGCCGGTGGTCCGAACGCTGGACGACCTGCGGCGCAGCCTGGTGGCGCTGCGCGCCGAGCTGATCAGGGCCTGCGAGCCGCTGGGGATCGGGGTGGTGGCCGCCGGCACGATGCCGCTGCCCGTCCCGATCACGATCACCGAGAACGCACGCTTCCAGCGCATGCTGGCCGACTACCAGGTCCTGGTGCGCGAGCAGCTCATCTGCGGTTTGCAGGTGCACGTGGGCATCGGCGATCCGGACGTCGCCGCCGTGTTGATCGAACGGGTGGCGCGCTGGTTGCCGCCGCTGCTGGCTCTTTCCGCCAGCTCACCGTTCTCGCACGACGGGCAAGACACCGGTTACGCCAGCGCGCGAACGCTGATCTGGTCGCGCTGGCCGACGACGGGCTGCGCGGGCGAGTTCGCCAGCGCCGCCGAATACGATCGCCTGGTCCAGGATCTGATCGGGTCCGGGGTCATCAGCGATCGCGGCATGATCTACTTCGACGTTCGCCCCTCCTCGCACGCGCCCACGCTGGAGCTGCGCGTCTGTGACGCGTGCCCGTCGGTGGATACGGCGGTCCTGATCGCGGGCCTCTTTCGCGCCGTCGTGATGCGCGAGCGGGCGCGGTTCACGCGAGGCGAGCCGTCGCTGACGCCGTCGGCGGCCATCTTGCGGGCAGCGATGTGGCGGGCGGCGCGCTCGGCGCTGGAAGGCGAGCTGGTCGATCTGTCGGGTCCGCACCCCGTCCCGGCGGGCGTGTTGCTGCGCAAGATGGTGGACGATCTGCGCCCGGAGCTGGAGGCCGACGCGTCCTGGCAGGCCGTGTCCGAGCTGTGCGAGGCGGCCCTGGCCCAGGGCAGCTCCGCGGCGCGCCAGCGCGAGGCGCTGCGCCGACACGCGCGGATCGCCGACGTCGTCGACCTGCTGGTCGCCGAAACAGCCGGGCGCGCACCGGCAGGCGCGCCCGCCCAGACGGCGGTCCTGCCCGGCTATCACCCGGGCGAATACGACGAAGCCGTGCGCCCCGACGGACAGCCGCGTCCGTCGCACGCGACGGTCCTGGAGATGCTGGCCAGCCTGCCGGCCCGGACGTTGCACGCGCAGATGGCGTCCCTCGAACAGGCCAAGGAGCCGATGGGGCTGGTGTTCCGCGCGACGGGGCAAGCGGCGCCCGCCTCGTTCCAGGTCGACCTCGTTCCGCGGGTCGTGTCGGCCGAGGACTGGAGCCGGCTTCAGGGCGGCACCGCGCAGCGGACGCGCGCGCTGGAGGCGTTTCTGAGCGACATCTACGGCGAACGTCAGATCGTGCGCGACGGCGTCTTGCCCGCCTGGGTGGCGAGCGACGCGCCCGGCTTCCGCGCCGCCGGCGAGGCCGTTCCGCGGCGGCAAAGGCGCATCCAGGTGGCGGGCTTCGACGTGGTCCGCGATCGCGACGGCCGCTGGCTGGTGCTGGAGGACAACGTCCGCGTTCCGTCGGGCGTCGCGTACGCGGTCGCCTGCCGCCGGCTGTTGCGGAGCGCGTGCCCCGAGCTCTTCGGCGCCGTCGACCTGCACGATCCCGAAGAGGCGCCCCGGCTGTTGCGCGCCGCGCTGGCGGAATCCGCTCCAGCCGGCGCGCCGGCGACACCGCAGCTTTGCCTGCTCACGTCGGGCCCGGACGATTCGGCGTACTTCGAGCACCGCTGGCTGGCCGCGGCGATGGACATCCCGCTGGTGACCGCCGCCGATCTGCTGGCCGACGGCGACGCGGTCTGGCTGGTGAGCGACGGCCAGCGCCGCGCGCTGGACGTCGTCTACTTGCGCATGGACGATCGGCTGGCACGCACGCGCGGCGCGGACGGCCAACCGCTGGGGCCCGGGCTCCTCGCGGCCGTGCGGGCCGGGCGTGTCGCGCTGGCCAACGCGCTTGGCAACGGCGTCGCGGACGACAAGGCGACCTATGCGTTCGTTCCGGCGCTGATCGACTACTACCTGGGCGAGCGGCCGCTACTGGACCAAGTGCGCACATACCATTGCGCCGACCCCGAACAGCGGCGCGAGGTGATGTCGCGCCTGGACCAACTGGTGGTCAAGCCGGTCGATGGCTACGGCGGCCTGGGCGTGGTGATCGGACCGCACGCGACGGACCACGAACTGGCCAGCGTGCGCGCGCTGATTCACCAGCAACCCGCGCGCTGGGTGGCGCAGGAGACCGTCGCGCTGTCGACGCACCCGACGTTCGCGCCCGGCGCCGGAAAGGCGACGTTCGAGGCCCGGCACGTCGACCTGCGCGTGTTCGTCTATCAGGGCGCGGCGCCCGTCGTCGTCCCGGCGCCGCTGACGCGCATGGCGCCGGCCCGGTCGATGGTCGTCAACTCGTCCCGCGGCGGCGGCGCCAAGGACACCTGGATCATGCGTTGAGGGGGAACGATGTGCGGCTTCGCTGGTGAGATTCGATTCGACGGACACGACGCCGACGTCGCGGCGCTGGAGCGCATGGGCGCGCAGATGCGCCGGCGCGGGCCGGACGGCTCCGGCACCTGGCAGCGCGGCGGCGTCGGGCTGGTTCACCGGCGACTGACCATCATCGATCTCACGCGCGCAGGCGAGCAGCCGATGGTCGACAGCCAGCTTGGGCTGTCCCTGGCGTTCAACGGCTGCTTCTACAACTACCCCGAGCTCCGGCGCGAGCTGGAAGGGCACGGCTACCGCTTCTTCTCGACGTCGGACACCGAGGTGATCCTCAAGGCGTATCACCGCTGGGGGACCGCCTGCGTCGAGCGGTTCTTCGGCATGTTCGCCTTCGCCATCTGCGAGCGCGACACGGGGCGCCTCGTGCTGGCGCGCGATCGGCTGGGGATCAAGCCGCTTTACCTGGCGCGCACACCCGGCCGGTTGCGCTTTGCCTCGGCGTTGCCGGCGCTGCTGGCGGGTGGCGACGTGGACGCATCGATCGATCGGGTCGCGCTGCACCACTACCTGTCGTTCCATTCGGTGGTGCCGGCGCCGCACACCATCCTGAACGGCGTGCGCAAGCTGCCGCCCGCCACGGTCGTCGTCGTCGAGCCCGACGGGCGCGAGCACGCGCAGGTCTACTGGCGCCCCCGCTTCGTCCGGCCCGAGCGCCCGATGGATGCCGGCGGCTGGCGCGACGGGCTGCTGGCGGCGCTGCGCAACGCCGTCAAGCGCCGCATGGTGGCCGACGTTCCCATTGGCGTGCTGCTGTCGGGCGGCCTCGACTCCAGCCTGCTGGTCGCGCTGCTGGCGCAGGAGGGGCAGACCGGGCTACGAACCTTCAGCATCGGGTTCGAGGAGGTCGGCGGGCTTTCCGGCGACGAATTCGTCTACTCCGATCTGGTCGCCCAGAAGTTCGCGACCAACCACCAGCAGATCCGGATCGACAACCAGCGCCTGCTGACCGCGCTGGACGGCGCGCTGACGGCGATGAGCGAACCGATGATCAGCCACGACGCCGTCGCCTTCTACCTGCTGTCGCAAGAGGTCGCCCAGCACGTCAAGGTCGTGCAATGCGGCCAGGGGGCCGACGAGATCTTCGCGGGCTATGACTGGTACCCGCCGCTCGGTGACGTGCCGCGGGCGAACGCGCTGGACGCGTACGCGGGCGTCTTCTTCGATCGCGACCGGGAAACGATCCAGGCGATCCTCAGCCCCACGTATCTGCCCGACGCTGACGTCAGCCGGCAGCTGGTGGCGGCGCACTTCGACGCGCCCGACGCGGAGACGGCGCTGGACGCCGCGTTGCGCATCGACACGACGATCATGCTGGTCGACGATCCCGTGAAGCGCGTCGACAACATGACGATGGCGTGGGGACTGGAGGCACGCGTGCCGTTCCTGGACCACGAGCTGGTGGAGCTGGCGGCGGCGTGCCCGCCCGAGCTGAAGCTGGCCCACGGCGGCAAGGGGATCCTGAAGGACCTGTCCCGCGGACTGGTCCCGGACGAGGTGATCGATCGGCCGAAGGGTTACTTCCCGGTCCCCGGCATCCGCCACCTCGAGGGTCAGGTACTGGAGGCCGTGCGCGCGGCGCTGACCAATCGTGCGGCGCGTGAACGCGGACTCTACCGCGACGGCTACGTGAAGCCGCTGTTCGAGTCGCCCAACGAACGGTCGCGGTTAGGCATCAACATCCTCTGGCAACTGGGCCTGCTCGAGCTCTGGCTGCAGCGACACCTGCCCAGCGCCGGGTAGTGTCCGGGACGTCAAGAGCAAGCCGGGGTTCCGGCGAGCGGCCCGGGTGGACAACGTAGAAGGGAATGCAGAAAGACCTGACGTTGTCCCCGGGCGAACGATGGGAAAGCGACGCCGGCGTGTGTGTCGAGATCCGCGCCCTGTCAGGCCCGCAGGTCATCCTGGAGTTCGTCGGAAGTCGACTCGGCCGCGTCGCCATGAGCATCCACGTCTTCCAGCGCGTGTTCCGCCACCTGGTCCGTCCAGCGTGGCGGAACGTGTGAAGGCTCCAGGCTGTTATGGTGCGGCGTGTTTTGCATCGGTTTGTGCTTGGTGGTCGCGACGGCCGCGGCGGCGCCCGCGGAACCCAAGCCACCGGAAGATTGCGACGCGCTCTATTACGGAGACGCGGGGCCGAAGGATTACCCCAAAGCTCTGGCCTGCTATCGCGCACAGGAAGACTGGCCGATGGTCGCCATCATGCAACTCAACGGCGAAGGCACGCCCGTGGACGTCCCGGGCGCTCGCGCCAGTTTCCGGCGGCTGGTGGGCAGCGACGGATTCATGGACGCGGACGCACAAGCGCTGGACAAGATTCTCGGGCAGCGCGAGAAGCATCCGGGCGGCAAGGGTCGTCACATCGATTTCTGCGCAGACGTCGCCGGCATCACGCCTTCGCTGGGGTACTGCAGCCGCCGGGAAGAGGATCGCGCCGAAGGCCGAGATCAGAAGGTTCTCGATACGGTGCGGACCCGGCTACCGGATGACGCGCGGCCGATCTTCGACGCGGCTGTCGAGGCATTTCACTCCTTCGTCGCGGCCGAGGCAGAACGAACGTACGAGAAGTACATAGACGGAACGATCCGCGCCCAAGCCTCGATCTACGCGGAGTCGTTCGCACGCGCCGACTTCATGCGCGCGGTCCAGCGCCTGGCGGCAGCGAGCACGTCTGGACCGACGCCCGGCCACCGGCCCTTTGCCGCGGCGGATCGGGCGCTGAACGAGGCTTACCGCGCTGACGTGGGCGGTGCCTCCGCCGCATACAAGACCAAGTCACGCACGACGCAGCACCGCTGGGTTCGCTACCGGGACGCAATGGCGAAGCTCGCCGCCGCCCGATGGCCGGCGCGGCCAGACGCCGAGGACCTGGCCCGAGCGCTCGTCACGGAGGACCGAATCCGCGAGTTGACGCCGCCCGAAGGAGACGTCCGGTGAGAGCCCGAACCGCCTTTTCGCGAGCAGGTCGCGCTGCCTGAGCGATTCGCGCGTCGCCCGAGGGATTGTGGCTGGAGCCGCCGCGAAACGAGTCACTGACTCAAGAGCCGCTGGGCCAGACGATCTGCAGGCCGTTGATCGGCGCGCGCGATTGATCCCCGGTCCCCGGGGTAGCCGTCAGGGTGAACGTCGCGCCGCTCACCTTTCGAAAGATGACGGTGTTACCGGCTCCGCCCGAGGTCGACTGCGTGAGACCGGGAAACGGCGTCGAGGGACCGGTCTCCGATGCGCCGGCCGTGCTGCTGCCGATCGCGTACTGATACGTCCGCGTCGCGCCCTGCGGGACATCGCCGTAGCCGTAGACGTAAACATCGTAGCTGCCCGTGATCGCCGCGGGTAGACCGCTGACCTTGACGGTCGCGGGCGAGCCCGATGACGCCGGATCCAGGTAGCCATTCATCATGCGCACGTCACCGGGGGCATCGGTGAACCCGTTGGTCCATTCTCCCGGCTGGCCGGTGGTCGGCGGACAATTCCACGTGACGGTTGCGCTGGTCACGCTGCCGTCGGACGCGCGCAGGTTTGGCAGCGTTCCCGCGATGCTCGCGGCGCCGTTCCAGTTCATCGCCGGCTTGAAGCCGGCCGTCTCGGTGGCGGCCATCGCCGGTGCCCCCACCAGGGTGCCGTTGCTCGACGGACGCCCGCCGATGAAATCGATGCTGACGATCAGCTGAGTGGCGCCCGCCACGCCGCCGGCCGTTCCGCCCACGCCACCCGATCCCAGGCGCCCGCCCACGCCCGCCGCCCCGCCGGTGCCGACGGTGCCGCCCGTGCCCACGGTGCCGCCGGTGCCCAGCACCCCGCCGGTGCCGACCACACCGCCCGTGCCCACCACACCGCCCGTGCCTACTGTGCCGCCCGTGCCCACGGTGCCGCCGGTGGACGTGCCGCCCGTTCCACCCGCACCAGGACCTGCGCCGCTGCCGCCCGTCCCGATTCTCCCGCCAATCGACCCACCGGTGCCGACGCTGCCGCCGGCCGCGGCGCCTGCCGCCCCCGACAGCGAGCCGCCCGCACCCGCGACCGCTCCGCCGGATCCGTCGACGAACGGTTCGGTCGGGGCCTCCATGCCGCGGTTCGCGCACGCGACAAACCCGACGACCAGCAGCATGGCCGGGAACTGGTTGAAGGATGTCTTCATCAGGGGCATTCGGTCCAAAGAGATGAGGGGGCCAGATGTCCGATCCCGTCATCAAATCGGCAAAGCGCGCCAATTGATGAAGGGCTCTCGACTGTCGCAGGAAGTCGCACACGTGGGCCTCGTGCTGCGTCAGGGCATGCGCAAAGGTGATAGCGTCGGTCGCCGGGGGCGATGACCAACGACCAGCGACGGACCGCTCTGGTAGTTGCGACCGTCGCAATCGTGGTCGCCGCGGTCGCCTGGACGGTCGGATCTGCGTCGGCGCTGTCGCACACGTTCGACGAGCCACACCATCTGGCCACCGGGCTCGAGTGGTGGCAGTTCGGGACCTACCGCTGGTGGACCGAGAACCCGCCGCTGCCGAAGGTGATCACGACGGCGATCCCGTACCTGACCGGCATGCGCCTGCCAGGCCCGCCGGCCACGCTCACCCCCGATCCGTGGCTTCCGGGCGTCGAGTTGCTGGAAGCGGCCCCCGACTATGCGCGCACGCTCATGCTGGCGCGCCTTGGAACGGTGGCGTTCCTGCTGCTGGCGCTCGGCGTCACTTTCGTTCTGGCGGGCGGACGGAAGCGCCCGCTGTCCGCGTTCATCGCCGTTGCGCTGGTCGCCACGTATCCGCCTCTGCTGGGACACGCCGGCCTGGCGACGACCGACGTCGCCGCCGTGGGCACCGGGCTGCTGTTCCTGTTGTGTCTCGACCGCTGGGCCGACGATCCGTCACTGGGGCGCGCCGCGGCGGTCGGCGCCGGCTTCGGCGTGGCGGCGCTCTGCAAGCTGACAGCCCCGGCGCTCTGCCTACCGCTGGGGCTGGTCTGGCTGGTCGCGCGACGGTGGACGAACGGGACGTGGACCCCGACGGCGGGTCAGCCTCGTCGGTGGCCGATGCTGCTCGCGCACGCCGCCCTCGCCGGCTTCGTCGCGTTCGCGATCGTGTGGGCCTGCTATCGCTTCTCGGTCGGTCGTCTCGACGATCTGCCTCCGATGGATTACATCGGGACGCCCGTCCTGCCGCCGCCGGGGCAGCGATCGGCGCTGCTGGCGTGGTTCTGCCGGTTGCGGCTCCCGGCGCCAGAATTCTGGGACGGGTTCCTGTTCCTGAAGGCGCACGACAAGCACGGGCACTCCGCGTTTCTCTTCGGGCAGATTCGCGACCGCGGCGGGTTCTGGAACTTCTATCTGGTCGGCCTGCTGTTGAAGTCGCCGCTCCCGTTCCTGTTGCTGCTGGCGGCCGGCGTGCCGGCGCTCCTTCGCAAGCACCGGCCGCCTCTCGAGGCGCGGGCGCGGGGCGCCGGGCTCGCGGCGCTCGTCGCGCTGGGGCTCTCGACGCTGCTGACGGTGAACATCGGGCTCCGCCACCTGCTGATCGTCGTGCCGCTGCTGGCGATCTTCATCGCCGGCGCGCTCGCGCCGTGGGTCGAAGAGCTCGCGCAGCGCGGTGGCCGCGATCGCCTGGTCGCGATGCTGGCGTTCGGCGCGCTGCTGGTCGCGTCCGTCGCCACCGTCGAGAAAGCCCGCCCGCAGCTCATGGCGTATTTCAACCCGCTGGCGGGTCGCGACCCGGGCCATGCGCTCATCGATTCCGATCTCGATTGGGGGCAGGACTTGCTGATCCTCAAACGCGAGCTGCGCGCGCGCCAGATCTCGACGGCGCACTACGGCTTCTTCGGGACCATGAACCCGTGCGGCCCCGACATGCCGGAGCTGCTGCCGCTCATCCCGAAAGTCCCCGTGACCGGTTGGGTCGTGCTCAGCGAGCAGTTCTACCGTTCGGACTTCCTCGTGAGCATTCGCCGCGACGACTGCGCTTCGTCCCACTACGACTTCAAGCTGGAGCCCGGCGATTCGGTCGATTGGCTCAAAGGTTACGAGCCGGTGGCCCGCATCGGCGCAACGCTCCGGCTGTACCACATCCCCGCGCACTGACCCGACCGCACCAATTCGTGGCGGCGTGGCCCTCATAACAGGACCATGACGATCCGTCCGTCGAAGGTCTCCTTGTTACTGATCCTGCTCGCCGCCGCCGGGTGTGCCGGGTCGGACGGGACCTCAACTGACGGAACCGGCGGCGCGTCGGCGTCCGGGGGCGCTCCCGGAACCGGCGGCCACACGGGCGGAACCACCGGCACCGGGGGAACGGCCATTGGCACCGGGGGCACCAGCGCCACAGGCGGCGTGTCGGGCAGCGGGGGCACGCTGGGCGCGGCCGGCCGCGGCGTGAGCGGCACCGGCGGGTCGCAACCTGGGTCAGGCGGCACGCGCGCGACGGGCGGCGCGCCGGGCGTGGCAGGGACCAGCGGCACCGGCACCGGGGGGATGACGGGCGGCGCGGGCAGCGTCGGAACGGGCGGAAGCAACAACGCCTCGTCGGCCGGCTGCGGCGTCAACACCACCGCGCCCGGCGCCAGCGTGCAGCAGACGATGCAGGTGGGGGGCAAGACCCGCTACTACCTGCTGTACGTCCCGTCGGGTTACTCGAACACCAAACCGATGCCGCTGATCTTCGTCCATCACGGGCTGGGCGGGACGAACACCTGGGCGTCGATGCCGCCGGATAGCAAGGATTGGTTCGGCCGGTTCGCGCTGAAAGAGGCGACCAACGGCGCCGCGATCATCGCCTACCCGATGGGCTCGACGACGAACCCCGGTTCGCCCGGCACGTCCGAAAAGCTGCCCAGCGCGCTTGGCCAGTCGTCATGGGGCACCGGCGACGAAGCGTTCTTCGACGCGCTCCTCGACCACATCGAGTCGAACTACTGCATCAACAAGAAGCGGGTGTTCGCGACCGGCTACAGCATGGGCGGCATGTTCTCGAACCAGCTCGCCTGCGATCGCGCGTCGGTGATTCGCGCCATCGCACCGGTCGCCGGGTGGGGCCCGAACGGCGCGCCCGGCGGCACCTCGGTCAGCTGCTCGACGGCCTCGAAGGCATTGGGCGACATCGACACACACGGCATGAAGGACGGAACGGTCGCGTTCGCCTCTGGTCAGGCCTCGGCCGCCTTCTGGGCCAAGACCAACGGCTGCGGCACGACGCTGACCACGTCGAGCACGTACCAGAACTGCCAGGACTACCAGGGCTGCCCCGCAGGGAAAGAAGTCCACTTCTGTCCGTGGTCCGGCGATCACCAGGTGCCGTCGTGGGCGGGCAGCAACATGTGGAAGTTCTTCAACAGCCTTCCCGACCTGCCGTAGCGAGGGAAGAACCGCGCCGTCGGTCGTTAGACCGCTACGGTGTCGCGACATCAGCACCGACTTGACGGCGGCCGAGACCGCAGGTCTGATGAAGCGGGGCGGGCTTGATCGGCGAGCGAGTCAACAACTACGAGGTGCGCTCGGTCCTGGGAGAGGGCGGCATGGGCGCCGTCTACCTGGCCGAACACCCGTTCATGGGGCGCAAAGCCGCCATCAAGGTGCTCCGACCAGAGCTGGCGCAGGACCCGAGCCTCGTCGAGCGGTTCATGAACGAGGCGCGGGCCGCCAACGCCATCCACCACCCGAACATCATCGACATCATCGACGTGGGGCTGCTGCCGTCGGGGATTCCCTACATGATGATGGAATTCCTCGACGGGGAGAGCCTGGCCAGGCGGATCGAGCGCGGCCGTCTCTCGGTTGCCGAAGCCGTCGATGTCGCGACGCAGACGGCGTGGGCGCTGCAAGCGGCGCACGCCAAGGAGATCGTTCATCGCGACCTCAAGCCCGACAACCTGTTCCTGGTGCCTGACGACGGCCGCCCGTTCGGCGCCCGCGTGAAGGTTCTCGACTTCGGCATCGCCAAATTGCGGGGCGAGCTGTCGGGGGGCGGCGCCAAGACACAAACAGGGTCGGTCATGGGCACGCCGCCCTACATGTCGCCCGAACAGTGTCGTGGGCTGACCGAGGAGATCGATCACCGCACCGACATCTACGCCCTGGGGATCATCCTCTACGAGATGCTGGTCGGCGCACCGCCGTTCATGAGCGCCGGGTGGGGAGACGTCGTGCTGATGCACGTCACCAAGCCCGTGCCGCCACCCCGCGACAAGAACCCGGCAGTGTCGCCGGAGCTGGAGGCGGTCATCCTCAAGGCATTGGCCAAGCGGTCTGACGATCGCTGGTCGTCGATGGACGAGCTGGATGCGGCCCTGCGCAAATCCATCGGCGCGCCGCCGCGGGGATTCGCCTCCGGGGTGAAGGCGCCCGGCGGGACGGCGGTGTTGGAGGCGGGACCGGCATCGGGGACCGTCCGCACGCCGACGACGCTCGGCGCGGCCAGCGGGGAGGTCTCGCCCGCTGACGACCGAACGACGCTGTGGCGAAGGCCGTCCGTTCTGGTCGGGGGCGGTGCTGCCGTCGCGGCGGTGATCGCCGTGCTCGCGCTCGGGAGCCGCCACGCACCGAATGCCGCGCCAGTCGCGGCGAGCCCGATCGCGGCGCCGGCGAGCGTGGCCGCGTCCGCCCCGCCCCGCCCCGCCGTCGCGGCACCACCCGTCGCGGCCCCGCCGCCCGTGGAGGTGGCACCACCCAAACCGATCGCCGCAGCGACCGCCGAACCGACGACGGCAGAGACCGCGCAGCACACGAAGCCGCGCGCGCACAAGCGGGACGCGCACGTCGCCAAGAAGACCGCCAGCGTGACGCCGGCCATCGCCGCACCGCCCGTTCCCGCGGCGCCGACGCCCGCGGCTGCCCGTTCGAAACCGGTGGAGAAGTGGTGACCGCCAGTCTGGGCGCGCGCGCGGGGCTCGCCTGCCTGCTGGTGATCGCGGCGGCCGGCCGCGCGCAGGCGCAGGAGCGCGACCACAGAGAGCTGGATGCGAAGAAGAGCTGCCTCGGCGGCCATCCGGACAGGGGCATCGAGCTGCTCGCCGAGATGTATGCCGAGACGAACGATCCGACGTACATCTACAATCAGGGGCGCTGTTTCGAGCAGAACGGCCGTACGACGGAGGCGGTCACGCGCTTCCGCGAGTACCTGCGCAAGGCGACCGCAGTCTCCGCCGACGAGCGCGCGCAGCTCGAAAAGCACATCGCCGAGCTCGACTCGGAAAGCCACGCGCCAGCCACGGCCCCCGCGCCGTCTCCGGCCGTCGCGCCCGCCAGCCCGCCCCCCGTCGTGGTGGTGCACACGCCCGCCGAGGGGGCGTCGCCGGAGCGCGCGCACCATCTGAAGATCCTCGCGGTCGTCATCGGCGGCGTCGGGGTCCTGGCCGTGGGCGGCGGCGTCGCCATGGGCCTGCGGGCGAGCTCGCTGTCGACGGAGGTGAGCAACGACGCCAAGTCCGGCACCTACTCGCAGAGCAAGTTCGACAGCGGCGAGCGGGCCCAGACGCTGGAGGTCGTCGGCTATTCGGTCGGCGCCGCTGCGCTCATCACCAGCGCGATTCTCTACTACTTCGGCGCCGAGAGCGGACGGGCACACGAGACGCCGGCGGTCACGGTTTCGATCGACGCGCGCGGCGCCGGCGCCGGATTGCGGATGTCGTTCTGATGCGCGCCGGGAACCACCTGACGCGGGTCGGGCTTCTGATCGTCGCGGCGCTGGCGGTCTCGACCGCGGGCTGCTTCGACCCGATCTTTCCGAACGGCAAGATCGCCTGCACCACGAACACCGACTGCCCGTCCGGGTTTTTCTGCAGCGACGGGGTCTGCTATCAACGCGGCGCCGACGGCAGCCCGCCGGAGAGTACGGGCGGGGCCGGTGGCGGGGTCACCGCAACGGGCGGCCACACGGGCGGCCACGCAGGCAACAATGCCGGAGCGGCCGGTCACGCCGGCAGCAGCGGCGCGGCAGGCGCAGCCGGTCACGCCGGCAGCGGCGGCGCGGCAACTCCCGACGGTGGCACCACGACCGACGGCGGATGCCAGAACGCCTGCGCGTCCGGCGACCAGCGCTGCGGCACCGCCGGCCTCGACACATGCGTCCCCGTCGGTGCGTGTCTGACCTGGAGCAGCGACAACGCGTGCCCCGGCCGGCAGGTCTGCCAGGGGAACGCGCCCGTGGCCCAGTGCAAGTGTCCAGCGCCGCCGGGCGATTGCACCGGCCCCGGTAAGACGTGCGTCAACGGCACGGTGGTGACCTGCGCCGTCGACGCGAACGGCTGCGTGTACGCGAGCGCGATGACCACCTGCGCCTCCGGCGAACCGTGCGGCGGCGCCTTTCCGAACGCCGCCTGCCAGTGCGCCGCCAAGCCTGCCGCCTGCACCAAGCCCGGCACCTTCTGCGATCCCAGCAACAGCAAGTCGGTCGTCACCTGCGCAAACGACGCGGCCGGGTGTCTCGTCGTCACCAGCACCACGCCGTGCACGCAGCCCTGCAGCGGATCGGCCGGCGCAGCGACGTGTGGCTCGTGCCCGGCCGCGCCTTCCGAGTGCGCGAGCGCGGGGACGCTCTGCACCGCCGGCAAGCTCGAAAGATGCGGCCTGGACGCCAATGGCTGCCTGGCTTCGCTCGGCACGACCACCTGCGGCGCCCCGACGACCTGCACGGGGACGCTGCCTGACGCCACATGCGCCTGCCCGCCGGTGCCGGCCGCGTGCGCCTCCGGCCCGGGCAACACCTGCTCGGCGGACCGCACCAGCGCCGTCACCTGCGGGATGATGAACGGCTGCCTGGTCGTGACGAACACGACGCCCTGCACGTCACCGCAGCTCTGCGTGCCGGCGACGGGCGCCTGCGCCTGTCCGACGGTGGCCGCCTGTCAGGCGGGGGCGGGCTCGTATTGCGACACGGCCGGAAACCAGGTCGTCACCTGCGCGGCGGTGAACGGGTGCATCCAGTCGTCGTCGAAGGCGTGCGGGGCGGGGCTCACCTGCGCCAACACGACGTTCCCGAACGGCAGCTGCCAGTGCCCGACCCCACCCATGAACTGCCCCAAGGTCGAGACGTACTGCCAGAGCAACACGCTGGTCGCCTGCACGGCCGACGCACAGACCTGCCTGCACGAGGCGGACACCAACTGCGCGGCGATGGGGCTGGTCTGCGGCGCGTCCGGTGGCAGCTCCGCGTGTATCTGCCCGGCGCCCACGGGCGGCTGCGGCAGCACCGCCGGCACGACCTGCAGCAGCGACACCTCATCGCTGACCTGCGCGGCCAACGCGCAGGGGTGCATCCAGGGACAGACCACGACCTGCTCCACCGGCCAGTACTGCTGGCACACGACGGCCGGTTGCGCCGCGCCCAGCGCGCTCGGCTACCCGACGGATCTCGGCGCCACGGGGAGCCGCCAGACTCTGCTTGGCCAGTCGATCACGTTGGCTGGCGGCACCACCATCCGTTCGTTTGGGCTGCTGGTCCCTTCGGCCGGGTCGCAGGTGAGCATGGGTCTCTACACGGACCAGAGCGGCAGCCCGTCCCAGCTCGTCGCCTCCGCCCAGTCGAAGGCCGTCGCGGCCGGGACGAACGTCTATCCGGCCGCGGCGGCGGCAGGGCAGTCGCTGACGATCGCCTCCGGCGGAACGTACTGGCTCATGGCGCTGTTCGATCAACCGACGACGGTCCGGCAGGCGCCCGTGACGGGCCCACTCGTGACCGTGAAGTACGTCTCGATTGGATTCGGCGCGCTCCCCACGATGCTCTCGGGCGTCATGCAACAGACGGGTGAGCCTGCCTCCAACTACTACTTGCTCATCACCCAATAGGCGCCCGTCCGCCTGGCATTCCGGCGTGGCCCAACAACCAGACCCGAGGAGCGTGAGGATGAAACGTGCAGTCGCGTGGCGGCAGAAGATCCGCCAGTTCACCTGGGCACTGGGGTTGTGGTCTCTCCTGGCTGCGCGACCGGCAGCCGCGGCGCCGACCTGCTTTCCGGTGGGCGGCGGCGGCGTCCCCTTTCAACCCGGGCTCCCCGATTGGTGGGCCGGCAGCGCGCCCTACGATGACCCGCGCTGGATCCACTCCTATGGTTACAGCGCCGGTCCGGAGAGCTTCAATGCTCTCCTCGATACGACGGGCGGCAGCAAGGCGCTGGTCCTGCGCTGGCACGTGACCGGCGACGCGGGCGGCGCGGCGCCGGGCGATCAAGTCTGGGTCGGGTTCTACAATCCGACGACGACGGTGGGCACGGTCCTCCAGTTCACGCGCGACGCCCTCGCCAACACCACCGCCGGCGGCGTCGCTGCAGGCGTGATGACGGCCAGCGCCTGGACCCAGACGGGAACCGGGGGCTGGTCCAGCGCCGCGGTGCCGGCGACGATCTCGGCGCAGGCGCGCCTGGATGCGTTCTGCGACAACAGCGCGCTGCCCGTCACGTGCAACGAGTGGATCATCCGGGTCCGCGTCCCCACGACCGCTGCCGCCGGCGGCGTCGACATCGGGGACACGTTCGCGATGTGGTTCGAGCTAGACGCCGACCACGGCGGCACCGCCACGACGGACGTATTGAAGTTCCCGCTGGGCGCAGCCGCCGTCGATCCGACCGCACTGCCACTCACGTTCCCGCCGCCGCTGGGCGGTGGCGGCTCGGCTGCCTGGACCGCGATCGACGACACAGGCGCGGCCACCTGCGCGCCGGGAGTCACCCTGGAGTCCGAGGACATCACCGTCGACAACGCACTTGGCAGCGGGACGACGATCGACATCAACAGCGCCAACAACTTTCACGTCAAGCCCACCAACGCGACGCCGGCGACCTATGCGGGCAACGCCGTTCAGGCGCGCCTCCGCCTCGCCAACTGGGGTTCCTCTTTGGGGGCGAACCCGCAGTGGGACCCGGTCCCCGATCCAAGCTGCGCGGCCGCCACGGGCTCCAGCGCGCCGACGGTGGGCACTGGTGCGCACTTCGATCTGCATTGCAGCTGGACGCTGACGCCGGGCCAGCAGTGCGACTACGGCCATGCGTCCGGGTGCACGCCCGACGCGGGCGGGTTCCGGTTTCCCCACCAGTGCATCATCGCCGACCTGACGTCACCGTCCGTCGTGGTCCCGTTCTCGACCTCCAGCGCGTGGAACAACTTCAACTTCGACCACGCCTCCAAGCTCGAGCGGATGGCGCGCATCGACATCGGAGCCCTGACCCCGCGCGACGTGTACGTGTACATCCAGACCGACAACATGCCGGCCAAGGTCGAACAGCAGCCGCCGGCAGACACGAACGGACAGGGAAAGGGCCCCGCTCCCTCGCGCGCGTTGTCGGCAGCCGCCAAGGAGAGAATGGGGGCGCTGGCCGGCGCGCTCGTGCCCGGCCACGTCACGGAGGAACAGTCGCGCGCGTTGCAGGCCCTGGTGGCGTCCGGGAGACTGCGCTACTCGGACGTCGCCAAGGTGATGCCGACGTACACGGCGTACGTCTGGAACGACAGCGGAACGACGGTGAAGACCAAGTCGGGAACCGCCAAGCTGCTCTCGCCCCAGCCGAGCTTCACGGTGTTCGTCTCCCACGATGGCGCGCTCGACGGCTGGAAACACGCGTTCGCCGGCGCGAACGGCGCCACGGTGAACGAGATCGCGCCCAACTTCTATCGCATCTCGGTGGGCCACGAAGGGTACGTCGACGTCGTCACCTCGATCGAGGCGGTCGACCACGGCCACAACCCACGGGAGCGCTGGCTGCTGTGGATCCTCATCCTGGGAATCGTCGTGGTGATCGTCGTCTATCGCGCCTTCCGCGGGTGAGTCACACGGACGCGGGGCGGCGGCTACTTCTGCTTTGCCGCCCCGCCGAGCCCCACCTTGATCCCCTCTGCCAAAGCATTCCGCACGATGTCGACGACGGCCGGGCCCAGCTCTTCATCCGGGTCCAGGCGCCCCTGGATCGGAATCTCGGCCCCCACCGCGCGCTTCTCGTCGTCGTCCGCTGTGAGCTGCAGTGCCTTGTCCGCGACCCAGGCTTTGATGCGGTCGCCGACGTCCGCGCTGGTCGACTCCAGCTTCACGTCCTCCAGCACCGGCTTGACCTTTCCGGAGAGCGTGTTGTTGCGGACCTTGAACTTGACGAACAGACCGACGGTCCCCGCCGTCGCTTGCATCTCGGCCTTGGCCTTCAAGATGTCGTAGAGCTCGACCAGCTTCCAGTCACGCACATTGAGCTCACCGTCGAACCTCAACGGGTTCGCAAACGGGTCCGCCGAGAGCTTCATCGCAATCGCGCCGCTTCGTCCCAGCCGCCCGCTCAGCGCCAGCGTGGCCGGGCGCCCGTTGGCCAGCTCCTGCCGGCTCGCGACGTTCTTCAGCGTCGCGTCGATGCGATTCACCCAGATCTCCGGCGTCGTCGCGACCGTGTTGTCGCGCAGCAGGATCTCCCCGTCGACGATGTCGATGCGATCGACGCGCAGGGGCAACACCTGCTGCAGCGATTCCTCGATATCCGACACGCCCGCTGACTTCGCTGTCGACTTCGACTTTGGCGTCGCGTCCGATTCGGTCGCCTTGGCCGACGCGCGATTCACGACAGTGACCTTCGGTCGCTCCAGCGTCACGCTGGCATTCAGGCGGCCGTGAAAGAGCTGCCGCCAGTCCAAGCTGACCCGAGCCGCCGGCACGTAGAGCAGCGGCTCCCGCTTCGCCGAGCCCTCGCGCATCTTGAACCGCCGGATCTCGTAGCCCGGCGGCAACAGCGTGACGTGCACCCGCTGGAAGTCGACGGTGATCCCCTTGGCCTCCTTCAGCCCCTTGCGCGTGTAGTGCGTGGCGATCGGGTCGACCACCACGCGAATCACGACCGCGATCGCCGCGAGGATCACCAGCACGATCGCGATCCAGTAGAGCCACCGCGGCCGGCGGACGTGCGCGCCACCGCTCGGACGCACGCGCCCCCGCAGCGCCGCCCCACTGACTTCCCCCATTGTCGTCATGTGCCCTCGACTGCTCCAACCTGGCGTGTCGCGCCGGGACGGCAACCCGCGGTCGTGTGAGGCGCCGCCGCAATCTGGATGAGCAGCGTCGAAATCCACTTAACCAACTGCCGCGTTCTCGCGTCCTTCTGTTCGATGCGCTGGTCAGGGTGGGTCGTGGTGGCGGGGCTGGCTGTCAGCGGGTGCGCCGCCTCGTTTCCACACCCGATGACGGCTGCGGACGCGGCACGGCTCGACTCGGCGGACGCGTTGGTCGCCTACCTCGCGCAACGCGACGCCAGCCCGGCGGTCTGCGACGTTCGATCGGGGGGCGCCCACGTCACTCGGTTCGATCACGACATGGCAAAGACGCTCGTCCGGGCTCTCGACGATGGAAAGGTCGAGCCGGCGCTGGGGCGTGCCTGCATCGAGGCGGTGATCGAGCAAGGTCCCCCGGAGGCGGCCGCGCAGCTCGTCACAGCCGTCGCCCGCGGTTACCGTTCGCTGGCCATCAACCCGGCGCTGGAGACAACACCATCCCTGCAGGCCCGGCTGGCCACGCTGCAAGCCATCTACTTCGAAAGACCGAATGGAAAAGCCGGCGATCCGAAGACCATGGATCGCATCTTCGACAACCTCCGCCAGCGATTCTTCGGCGGGCATTTCGGCCGGGTGGCGGCGAGCCATGTGAACGACCTCCTGGGCGTGGTCGACGTCGAACGGGGCCTGTTCGGCGGGCGACCGGTCGACGAGGCGACGATCGACGGCGCGGCCGCACGCCGCGACGAGCTCTTGCTACGGCGGTTCGCGGATCGGCTTCCCACGCCGGAGCTCCGGGGCGCGTCACGGAGGCGGGTGGTCCAGCTGCGGATCGCCGCCTCGCCTTTCCCGGAGGTGCGGGCGCAGGCCGCCGCGGTCGAAGCGCGCGTCATGCAGCAAGGGATCAACCGCATGTCGCTGAACGATCAGCCGCCGTTGCACGCGTCGCTGGACGCCGGGAAGGTCCCTGTGCGCTCGGTCCTGGTGCGGCAGGACCTGCCGCACCAATCGGCGACCTTTCTCGGTTACACCACCGAGAGCCCGCCATCGGTGCTGCCAAATTTATCTCTCGCGGGCGCTCTGTGGGTGCAGGTGACGGGGCTGTCGCGGCCGATCACGGTCTGCGGCGCGCCACGATCCGACGACCCCACGCCGTGCATCGGTGGCGACGACGTCAGGATCGAGAATCCCTTCGCCGTCTCCGACCACGCCGGCACGTTTCGTTTTCGCGACACGGCGACCGAAGCGGAGGTCATGAGTCTGGCAAGCGCCGCCAACGACTTCCCGCTTTCCATCGACGTCGCCGGCCACCCGCTGGTCTCGTTGCAGTGGCGGATCCGCTTCGAACGGCCGGCGAATCTCGTCCTTGCTCCGAAGGTCGGTCGTATGACGACGCTGGGGGTCACGGTCACACACACGAATCCGTTCCTGTATCTGTTCACGGTGTCCGGCGCCGACGTCCCCTACCGTGCGGTGATTGAAAAGACGGATCTCGCAAACTTTCACCTCGTCTCGCGCGGAGCTGCCGGACAGGCGGGCATGGTCGGGACCAGCGGCAGTGATGGCTTCGCCGGCAGCGACGGTATGTCGGCCAGCTGCCCCGGGTCTTCCGGCAGCGACGGCACCCCGGGCGGCGACGGAACGCCCGGAGGCGACGGAGGTTCGGGGGGCAACGGCGGCGACGGCGGTGACGTCGTCGTGCAGCTTCAATGCGGCGCGGTGGCGTGCTCGGACGAGGACGTCGCGCTCCTGCGGCGGACGATTCTCAGCCAAGGCGGCCCCGGCGGCCCCGGCGGCGCCGGCGGTCCGGGGGGCAAAGGCGGGCGCGGTGGATCGGGTGGCTCTAGCGCCACCTGCTTCGACCCGGACACGAACACCACTACCAGCGTCAGCGGCGGAAGCAGCGGGATGAGCGGCAGCGATGGCGCGGACGGCATGCCCGGGCCCGCCGGTTTCGCCGGTCGCCCGGGGACCGTCCGCATCGCGGTGGTCCCGGCCGCGGGTGTAGCCGCTAGTCCGGACGCTCGGTGACTGTCGGACGGCTCGCCGCCAGCGCGACCAACGCGCCGGCGACGCCCACCACGACGCCCGCGGTGAAGGCCGTCGCTGAGATGACCACGCTTTCGCGCGAGACCGTCCCGCAACTGTCGCAGCTCCAGGCCCGGAAGTCTTCGATCACGCCGTAGCCGAAGATGGCGCCGCTGACGCCGGCGACGACCAGGCCGGTCACGGCCATGACGGCGCCCGCCGTCGCCAGCCGGTGTCGCGGCGGCGCGACGGCGATGCTTTCGTTGCTGACCAGGTCCAGGCTGCGCGCTTTGGATTCGCCGTGATCGTCGATGACGGCAAGCTGATACGGCCCCGGCGAAACGCGCAGGACGCAGGGGCCGGTGCACGCGTGGTCAGGGGCGGCGCCCTGTTCCAGGTGCAAGCGCATCGCGTGAATTCCCGGCTGCGGTTGCAAGACGATCTCCACCCCTTCGCCGGCAGCCTCGACGCGCTGCCCGACGACGAGGAACAACACCACCGCCAGAGCGCCCCAGCGCGTCTTCATCTACGCGAGGGCAAAAGCACGGGCCGTGCCAGCGTCGAACTCCGCGGTTCCCGCGGCCCCGGCCCGGCAATTGTCCGTCGGTGCGGGTCGCAGTTCGGACAAAGATGTCGTGGCTAAAGCCCCAGCTCGGTCAGCGACGGATGATCGTCGGGACGACGTCCGAGAGGCCAATGGTACTTGCGGTCACTCTCGGCGATCGGCAGGTCGTTGATGCTCGCGATGCGGACTGCCATCAAGCCGTCGTCGGCGAATTCCCAGTTTTCGTTCCCGTAGCTGCGAAACCACGCTCCGCTGGCGTCGTGCCACTCGTAGGCGAATCGCACGGCGATCCGGTTCTCGCGAAACGCCCACACCTCTTTGATGAGACGGTAGTCCAGCTCCCGCTGCCATTTGCGCGTCAGGAAGGCCTCGATCTCCGCGCGGCCGTGCAAGAACTCCGACCGGTTCCGCCACCGGCTGTCCGGGGTGTACGCCAGGACGACGCGCGCCGGGTCGCGGCTGTTCCAGGCATCCTCGGCCAGGCGCGCCCTTTGCGCGGCAGTCTCGGTCGTGAACGGCGGGCGGGGTGTGACTGGCATGGAACCTCCGATGGCAACCTCATCCGTCATAGCTCATCGGCGAGAAATGTCTCGATCATCGTCACGCCGATTTTCAGCAGCGGCGAGCCGGGACGGCCCCCTTCGGCGGCGCCGAGATACGTGCCGTGCCCCGACCCGGGCATCACCGCGAGCTCGCCGTGGCGCAAGAGGCGCGAGAGCTGCGCATCGTGCTCGACGGACATGACGTCGTGATCGCCGACGATGACGAGCGACTTCGCCGCGATCGCGCGCAGCGACGCCTCGGGAATGTCGTGGAACGACGCCATCAGCGCGACCTGCTTGGCGAACCGCGCGGGCACCTCGGCCGGGTTGGGGGCGGCCGCGGTGAAGGCGGCGCGCAGCGGCGGCGGCATGTCGGCCATCGTCGCGTGCCCAAACCCCTGCCAGAACTGCGGCGGCATCCCGGCGCGCGCGTAGTACGACGAGCAGAGGATCAGGCGGCGCACGACCCGCGGATGCCGGATCGCGAGCTGCATCGCCACCACGCCACCGTTCGAGAAGCCGAGCACGTCCGCCTGGGCCACGCCGAGATGCGCGAGCAGCGCCGCCGTGTCGTCCGCCATCTGCTCGAACGACAGCGGCCCTGGCCGGTCAGCGCTGTGGCCATGGGCCTGCTGCTCGGGCGCGATCACGTGGTGCGTCCGCGCCAGCACCGGGATGATCGCGCCGAACGAGCTTTGCGCCGTGGACCCGCCGCCGTGCAAGAGGAGCAACGGCGGTCCGCTGCCGTGCTCTTCGACGTACATCTGCAGACCGTTCACCGTGACCGTCCCCGCCCTGTCGGACGTGGCGTTCTGGATGGCTGGTTTCGCGGCCGCTGCCTGGGCCGGCGACATCCACGCCAACACCGCGACCAGCGCCGCGACCGACACGCCGGGTGCCCTCACGACTGCACCTCCGGCGCCCACCAGCGATGGCCGTTCACGCGAACGGGGACGTTCAGCTCGCCGCCGACGTCGGCGAGAAAATCCGCGTTGTAGAAATAGTTCGCCAGCCGCGCCACGCGACCGCCGTCCAGCTCCAGCATCGTGATCGCGCGGACGGCGTCGCCGTCGACGTGCTTGTACCAGTGGAGCAAGACCCACCGGCCGCGGTGCAGACGCGCCTCCACCCGCGGCGGCGCTTCCGGGAGCGCGCCGTCGGCAAAGCGCGCGTCGAACAAGCCGCGCACCTGCGGATCGGCGAGGCGCTTGAAGCCGAACAGCATCCCGAACAGCACCGTCCGGCGTGCGGCCTCGGGGCCGTACTGCGTCGTGGCCCCCACCACGTCCACCACCGCCGTGTCGAGCAGCAGCGCCGTCAGGCGGTCGATGTCGCCCGCGTTGAACGCGGCACAAAACGCGTCGAGCGCGCCCGGCACCGGCGCTGTCGCGGCCACGGGGGCCGGATCATCCGCGAGCTTCCCGCGCCCGCGATGCAGCGCCGTCTTCACGGCCCCGACGGTGGTCCCCAGCGACTCCGCGATCTCCTCCAGCGAAAAATCGAAGACGTCCTTCAGGACCACCGCCGCCCGCTCCTGGGGTGACAGGGTGACCAGCAGCGTCCCCGCGGCCTCGCGCGGCGCGCGCGGTTCGGCGACGGCGGCCGGTGGCTCGGGCGCCTGGACCGGCACCTCCCGATGCCGGCGGGTCGCGTCGATCCAGAGGTTCGAGGCGATGCGGAACAACCAGGCCCGCGGGTTGGCCGGCTCCTGCCCGTTCATGCGGGCCAGCGTCACGAACGCCCGCGCCAGCGCGTCCTGCGCCAGATCCTCCGCGTCCCAGGGGCTACGCGTGAGGTAGCGGCAGTACCGGTAAAGCGGCGAGCGGAGCGGCTCGTAGGTCTCCAGAAACCGCCGCCACGAACCCTGGACGGCGCTTTCCAATTTCGATGTCGTCGTGGTCATGGCCGCAAGACGGACCGGCGCGCCGAAAAGATACGGGGCGGACTCCCGCCACCCGAAGATCGTCGTTATATGGGTCTCCGAACATCGAAATCGTCACCCCACATCAAGGATAAGGAGATCCCATGAACCTCGTTCGCATCGTCTTCCTCGGTCTCGCTGTTCTCCTGCCGACCGCCTGGACCGTCGCCAAGGCCGAAGACGCGCCCGCCGGCGACGCCACGAAGACCACCAAGAAGACCAAGAAGACGAAGAAGAAGTCGGACGGCTCGGGCGAGACCACCGAGACCAAGACCGACACGAAGACCGAGAAGTAGCGTCCTCCGGGCGGCAATCGTCGCCATTGCGCGAGATTGCCGCCCCGCTTCGCCCCTCCTGCTGCGCGCGCGATATCCTGCCGCAGATGCCGGCCCTCGCTTCATGGACCCCGGACACGAGCGCGTACCTGAAGATCGGGATCAGCGCCGCGGCGCTGGGCCTGGTGGCGTGGGACCTTGCGCGCTCACCCCTGCCGGCAAGCGGCAGCCAGGCGGTGACCGGTCTTCGGACCGCGCGCCCCAAGGCGCTCCGCGTGCTCGGGTTGCTGGGGCTGCTCGCCTACTTCAATTTCGGCTCTTTTCATTTTCAGGGCATCTACGTCCACCTGTGGGACAGCCTGCATCACGTCCTCGGCGCGAAGTACATCGACGAACTGGGTTACGACGGCCTCTATGAATGCATCGCCGTCGCCGACGCCGAGGACCCTCATCTGGCGGCGCGAGCCGGCGAGCGGCTCATCACCGATCTGCGCACGAACAGAACAGTGACGGCGGCCGACGTCGTCCTTCACCCTGAGCGGTGCCGGGCGCGCTTCTCGGAGCCGCGGTGGGCCAGCTTCAAGGCCGATGTGGACGTGTTCCGGGCGCGATTCCCCGACGCCGACTGGCAGAAAGTGACTGGCGACCACGGGTTCAACGCCTCGCCCGTGTGGGTTCTGGCTGCCCGGCCGTTCGTCGCCAGCGCGCCGATCACCGATACGCGGCTGGCAATGTTGGCCAGCATCGACCCCGTGCTCATGCTGGCAGCCTTCGCCGCCCTGGCGTGGGCGTTCGGGTTCGAGCGCGCGGCGCTCGCGGCGATCGTCTGGGGGACCTACTTCCCGGCGCGACTGTGGTGGACGGGCGGATCGTTTCTGCGGTGGGATTGGGTGGCGGCTCTGCTGGGCGGGGTCGCGCTTTGTCGGCGCGGCCGCCCGGTGCTTGCCGGTGTGCTCATCGGGTACGCGGCGCTTTCACGCGTGTTCCCTGGCTTCGCCCTCGTCGGTGTCGCATTCGCGATTGCGACAGCATGGATTCGACGCCGGCCGCTGCAGCGCGACGCCGTACGCGTTCTGGCCGGAGCTGCGATTGTCGCGAGTTTGTTGATCCCACTGTCGTCGTCCGTCGTGGACCGGCCGATCTGGTCCGAGTTCGCGCGGAACCTGGCGAAGCACACGTCCGTCCCTTCGCCCAACCGGATGGGCCTGGCGACCGTCTTGACGTTCGATCCCGGAACCAGTCTGCAGACACTGGAGCGACTGGGAAGCCGCGATCCGCGCAGCGAGTGGGAAGCCGCGCACGCCCGCGCCCTCGGGAATCGCCGGGGCTGGTGGCTAGCGGTCGCGCTGGGGTGGGCCGTGGCGGTTGCGCTTGCCACCCGAGACCAGCCCACGTGGACGGCCTGCCTGCTGGGTCTCCTGCTCGTCCCGTTCGGCACCCCGCTCGCCTGCTACTACTATGCTTTCGTTGCCGGGCTGCCGCTGCTCAGCGAACGTCGCGGTGACGTCGCCGCGATCGTGTTGGCGCTCTCGGTTGCCTCGGCCATCGTCGGCCGGCTGTCGCGTTACGCGATGGACGACCAATACGCGGCGCAATCGCTGCTGGTGATCCCGGCGCTGGCGTTCATCGTCAGCTCTTTTCTCACGCGCCGTATCGTGTCTGCGGACGGCTAATCGGCGCGCGCCACCGCGTCAGTTGGTCCCGCCGTGTCCGGCGCCGTCGCCGAAGTCACCGCGTCCCCCGATCGGATAACCCCCGTCCCCGAAACCATTCCGTCCACCGATCGGATAGCCCCCGTCCCCGAGGTTGCCGCCGATCGGATGCCCGCCGTCCCCGAAACCATTCCGTCCACCGATCGGATAGCCCCCGTCCCCGAGGTTGCCGCCGATCGGATGCCCGCCGTCCCCAAAGCCATTCCGTCCGCCGATCGGATACCCGCCGTCCCCAGAGCCGCCGCCGCCCCGTCCGGCCGACAGGCCGCTGCCGCCCGTCGGCGTGCCGCCGCCGGTGCCGGTTGCCCCGCCCTTACCCAGGTCACTGCTGCACGACAGAAACGCGACCGTTCCTGCGAGCACCGAGACGCACAGCCAGAGCCGGATCATACCGGATCATAGATGAAGCCTCCTCAATAATTGCTCATCATCGCCCGCGACCGCGACACCGGTGTCACGGGTCGTGCACGCCATCGTGGCGGACATCGCGAAAATACCTGGGGCGACGGGCACACGCGGACTTCACAGTGCAATGGAGGGGCCACAGCCCGTGGCGGTGACACGCCGACCAGCGTGTAGGTCGCTCCTCCAGGTGGTGTTGCAGCGACGGGCCACCCGGCCTATTTTGTTAGCTCGGGGATGCCGGTCGCCGGTGGACGCTTCATCGGCGTTTGCCGCGGAGGGTGGAGAGGGTTTGTAACACCTAACCGCTTAAGGAAGTCCATGCCTAGCAAGCCGTCCCGCGCCGCCAGAGCGTTCGAGCGCCGCATGTTTCTGAAGGCCGTCGCGCTGGGGATGTCCGTCCCGGCGGCCGCCCGCCTGGCGCGCGTCGCGACCGCCGCACCGACTGCGGCGCCGAAGCGCTTCTTTCTTTTCTACACGCCGCACGGAACCGCGCCCGAGCACTACGCGCCCAAGGTCACCAACCCGGTCGATCCGACGAAGCAGGCGGTGTACACGGATTTCGCCCTCGATCAGACGAACGTCAGCATCCTGGGGCCGCTCCAGCCCTACAAGCAGTACGTCAACGTCTACCAGGGGTTCCAGTACCCGGAGCGGGTCGGGACGACGCACGAAGGGATCGTCAACTGCCTGTCCGGCGTCCTGGCCGCCGACGGGGGCGGCGTCACCGACACGACGACGCCCCGCACGACGATCGATCAGCTGATCGGCAAGGCGCTGGGGATCAAGCCGCTCATCCTCGGCGCCTGCTCGCACCAGCCGTACGGGCTGGACAACCACGGCATGCTGTTCTGGGACGGGACGCCGATCGATCCGCAGAAGAGCCCGGTCAAGGCAGCGGACACGCTGTTCGGCGGCGGCAGCAGCAGCAACAACCAACCCGTCAACGCCGACGTGCAACTGCGCAAAGATCTCCTGGCGTTCACCGCTTCGGAGATCGACGGCCTTCAAAAGACACTCTCGTCGCTGACGCGCGAGCAGACGAAGCTGGCGACGCACCTGGCGGCGATTCAATCGCTGCAGGCCGACTCGATGATGATGATGCAGCAGTCGAGCTGCACGACGAAGCCGACGCTGCCGACGGTCGAGATGGTGCGCGCACAGAGCGCCGGCAACGTCCCCGACCCCAGCGGGGGCAACGACTACTTCTACCAAGCGGCGAATTTTCCGCTGATCCTGCAGGCGCAGCTCGAGGTGATCACCCAGGCGATCATCTGCAACGCCGCGCCGATCATCGGGCTCATGCCGCTGTTCGCGACGTGCGACTTCGATTTCAGCTTCGCGGGCGCGCCGGGCTCGCACCACACGACCCTGTCGCACACCGTTCCTCAGTGGGCCAGCGGCGCCGCGTACAACTCGCCGCTGACGATCGCGAACCTGGACCCCGCCAGTCGCGCGCCGTTCGCGACCGCGCAGAAGTGGTTCACGACGCAGCTGGTGAACAAGGTCGTCAGCGTGCTGGCGACCACCGATGATCCCGCCGCGCCCGGCACCAAGGTGCTCGACAACACGCTCATCTTCTGGATGAGCGAGGTGGGCGACGGCCAGGATCACAACCGCGTGAGCGAGGTGCTGTACCCGCAGGTCCCCGATAGTCTTCCCCTGGTCACGATCGGCAAGTGCGGCGGCGCGATCAAGAGCGGCCAGGTCATCCAGTATCCCATCGCGCCCAAGGACAACAACGCGGCGGCCATGGTGAACCGCAAGGTCGTCGACCTCATGATCACGCTGGCCCGCGCGATGGGCGCCAGCTCGGTGAGCATGCCCGGACAAACCGGCCCCGTGACGGAGGTGCTGGCGTGAAAGCGCACGGGCTTTCGAGGATCTCCGCGCTCGCGTTGTCGTCGGTGCTGGCCTGCGCCGGGTCCGGGAGCAACGGCCACCAGAACGTCGGCAGCGGCGGCAACGGGAGCGGCGGGACCAGCAGCGGCGGGGCCGGCGGGCCCGGAACGGGAACCGGCGGCACGGGTGCGCCCGGCAATCCGAATGTGAATCTCGCCTGCCCTTCCGCGCAGCCAGGCTCGCCCACCTTGCGCCTGCTGACGCGGACCGAGCTGACGAACACCCTCAACGACGTGTTCCCGGAGGTGAAGGGGAAGTGGAGCGCCTCGCTGCCAGCCAGCACCGTCTCGGCGCGGGGCTTCGACAACGACAGCTCGGCGACCGTCGGGGCGCAGCTCGCCGGCGGCATCCTGGAGACGGCGCTGTCCGTCGCCACCGCGGTCAGCACCAGCGCGCTGGCGACCTGTTCTGGCACGACCAGCGCCGCCTATCACGCGTGCGCGCAGACCTTCTTGCAGAAGTACGGACGCCGCCTCTTCAGGCGGTCCGTGTCCAGCAGCGAGCAGTCGAAATACCTGACGTTCTTCGACGCCTCGCTCGCGAAGTCGGACTTTCCGACGGCCCTCAAGTGGATGACCGCCGGTCTCATCCAGTCGCCGAATGCGGTTTACCGCAGCGAGCTGGGTGCGGACATGGGCAACGGGAGGCGGCAGCTTTCACCCGTCGAAGTGGCGACGGAGCTGGCCTACACGTACACCGGCTCCGCGCCCAGCGACGCGCTGATCGCGACGGCGGAGTCCGGCAATCTGGTTGATGTGGCCGCGCAGGCACGCACGATGCTGGGCACGGCCGCTGGCAAAGAAACGCTGCAACACTTCTTCGAGCAATACATCGGGTACAGCGCGGCGCCGTCTCTGCAAAAGCCGAACGTCCCGTCCTTCAGCCAGGTCAGCGCGGACATGGTCCAGGAGACGCGCGCGTTCATCGATCAGATCGTCATGCAGAATGCCGGCGGGCTGACGCAGCTCTTGACTGCCGCGACGACCAATCCGTCGAAGGCGCTGGCCGCGTACTACAACACCGGCAACGCGTCCCCGGGCGGGTTTCCCGTGCCCTCCAGCGACTACGCCTCGGTGACCCGGCCGGCCGGAACCGGGGTGGGCATCCTCGCCCAGGGGGCTTTCACCGCGACCCACGCGTCGGCGGTGTCGTCGTCGCCGACCCAGCGCGGGTTGTTCGTGTACTACAAGCTCTTCTGCCAGCCAAAGCTGACGCCGCCACCGGACGTCCCCTCACTGGACGCCAGCGCGCCCGCCGCCAGCTACAACACCACGCGCGAGCGTTATGAAGCGGTGCACGCGAAGGTGAAGAGCAACTGCGGGGCCTGTCACACGGCGTTCGATCCGCTGGGGTTCGGCTTCGAGCATTTCGACGAGGGGGGCCGATATCGCGCAAAGGAAGGCACCTACCCGATCAACTCGGCGGCCTCCGCGATGGCGCCGGACGGAGCGATGCTGTCGTTCACCGACGAGCAGGATCTGATGAGCGCGTTGCTGACCGAGCCCACCGTGCACCAGTGCCTGGCGGCCTACCTGGCGACGTACGCTTACGGGTCCAGCGAGGATTGCCTGGGCGCGACGTCGGTCCCGGACCTCCAGTCCGGAAAGATCGGCATCGCCGAGGCGTTCGCGCGGTTGGCGGCCGAGCCGCACTTCACGACCCGAAGCGCCCAGTAGCCGCGGCGGCTCAGTTACCGGGCGCTCTGCTACCGGGCGCTCTGGTGCCGCGGGCGGCGGCGGTCATGTCGCCCAGGTGCTGGCCAACGGATGCCAGCGCCTGGTAGAGCGAGACCTCTTGATAGGGGATCCCGCGCTCGGCGCAGAACTCGCGGACCACCGTGCGCATCTCCCGATACCGATCGTGGGGAACGCGCGGAAACAGGTGATGTTCAATCTGCGAGTTGAGGCCGCCGTAATAGAAATCGAGCAACGGCGGGTTGGCGATGTTGCGACTGGTGGTGACCTGTTGCTCCAGATAGCTGAGCTCGTGCCCCACTTCGAGGCGGCGCATCCCGATGTGATTCGGGATGAAGACCGACGCCGTCATGACGGACGAGACGCACGACACGCTGACGTAAGCGAGCAGCGCGGCCTGCCAACCGAAGACCAGGCCGGGGATGACCAGCAGCACAACCCAGTGCAGCGGCATCAGGAAGCGATCGATCTTGGTCTCTTTGGGGCGCTGGAAGAGGTCGCGGATGCCGTCGTAGCGAAGGGTCACCCAGTAGAACGCCGACAGCGGCCAAAACGCCCACTTCTGGATGCGCAGGAAGAACCGCCCCAGGGCGGAGTGCCAGCTCGCCGATTGGGGGTAGACGGAGAAGAGCACGCCGAAGTGCATGTCGGGATCGCCGCCCACCTCCTGGCATTGGACGTGGTGCAGGTTGTGCCGCGAGCGCCAGAAGCCGAAGCTCATCCCGCAGAGAAAAGTCATCCCGAACTGCCCCCAGAAGTTGTTCACCCACCGGGTCTTCGACAGCGCGAAGTGCCCGGCGTCGTGGCCGACGTAGCCCATCGTCAGCAAGCCAACCGAGGCGGCAAACACCAGCAGCACCCAGACTGGCCCGAACGGCAGCAGCAAAAGGCCGAGGTAAGACAGGAAGAAACCCGGGACCCAGAGGAGCAGCTTGCGCGTCCAGAAACGAGAAGGCTCGAGAAGCCCGTGGGCGTCGAGCCGCGCGCGGAGGTGTCTCAGGGCCTGGCAGTCATCGAGCTCCGGTGCCGGGGGGGCGGCTGAGGGCATTGCCTAGGGTCGCATACTGAGCGCCCGGCGTCCCAGGGAATGCCGTCACGATTTGGTCAGGCTCAACGGGGCCCCCCCCGCGTTCAGCCGCTGGCGCGCAACGACGCCAGTAGCTCAGGGATCGAGACAACGGCGATCCCCACGGCGCCATCCGACATTCCGTACGGCAGAATGAGGTCGGATCCGTTCAGCATCGACCCGCAGGAATAGACGACGTTCGGGACGTAGCCCTCGCGCTCGGAGGCATCCGGGCCCAGCAGGGGCTCCCGGAGCTGGCCGATGACCCGCCGGGGGTCATCCAGGTCCAGGAGGATCGCGCCGAGCACGTACCGCCGCATGGGGCCAACGCCGTGCGTGATGACCAGCCAGCCCTCTGCCGTCTCGACCGGCGAGCCGCAGTTTCCAATCTGCAGCAACTCCCAAGACCGGCTTGGCCGATGCAGCTCCGTGACGTCGGCCCAACGGCGGACGTCGGTCGACGTCGCCAGGTGGAGATTCTCCCGGTCGCGGCGCGACAGCATCACGTAGTTCCCGTGGATTCGACGGGGAAACAGCGCCATGCCCTTGTTCTGGGCGGCGGGCCCGGTGAGCGTCGAGATCCGGAATGACGCGAAGTCGTTGGTCTGGATCAGTTGCGGCATGATCTCGAAGCCGTCGAACGCCGTGTAGGTGGCGTAGTACGTCACTTCACCGCCGTCATCGGCGAATCGGACGAATCGGGCGTCCTCGATCCCGCGGGTCTCGTGTGGGCCGGCCGGGAAGATCACGCGCTCGGACAGCTTCGAATCGGCCGGGAACGTCGTGACGTAGCTCGACGCGGCGAGCACGCGGATGATCTTGAGCGTCTCGTAGGAGATCGCGGGCGGCGCCCCCTCGCGCTCGAACGCGCTCAGGCGAGCGTCGAGGTCATCCAGCGTGAAGCGTTCGGGGAGCGGGTCCAGGATGGCCCAGGCGACGTCGTTGCCGGCCCCGAGCTCGACGAGCTTCGCGCGGAACGAACCCTTGTCGTACCCCGCAGGCGGCGAGCGATCGCCCGTGACCAGGCACGGACCCAGCGGATCAAACGTGACGGTCGAGGTTCGGTCGACCAGGCCCGTCCGAAACTCGATCGACGAGATGTGCCCTTCTCCGACGGCCCGCAGGCTCATGATGAATCTGTTTTGGCCGGGGCCCACGCCCGCCTGGTCGGGCGCGAGGACGATCGACGGATTGAAGAGGGCGGCCCCCTCGACGGAATACTCGTTCGTGAAGTAGGCGCCGATCAGCAGGCGCCGTTCTCGCGATAGCGGCACATCGGTCAACCGATGGGCGACCAGCCCAAAGTGGCGCTCGAGCACCGCTTCGAACCTTCGGTGCCGCGCCGCGAACCGATCGAGGGTGTCCGCCAGCACGCGCGCCACTTCATCCTCGGGCAGCGCCAAAATCCGCGCCATCAGCAGGCCTGCGCGGGTGCCGGTGTCGGTGAAGATCTCCTCGCCAGGCAAGTAGGGCTTCGCGATGACCCGACCTGGATCGTGCAGGAGCCGATGCGATGTTCGCTTGACCATCGGGGGCGCCGGCTACCCGCCGGACTCGACGCCGTGGGCGTACTCGAGGCCTTCGCCCGCCAGCTCCTGCATCTCGATCAGCGACAGCAAGAACGAGACGGTACTCTCCGCGCCTTGATTCAGGTTGAGCGCCTGCGCGCCAAGGCCGTCGCGGCACCCGGCCGTCGCGGAGTCGTAGACCGCGATGCCCAGGCGGTTGCCGCCCAGAAACCAGGCAAAAGCCTGGCGCATCCGTCCCAGGTATCGGTGGTCACGCGTCACGACATATGCGGCCCGAAAGGCGAGCACGAACGCCGCCGCGTCGAGCGGCTGCTCGTCGGCGTCGGGACGAGAACCGCCGCGCACGTGCCAGCCTGCGTTGCCGACCAGGACCAGGCTGTCGTTCACGAAGCAGGTCTCCTCGAGGAACTCCAGCGTTTCGCGCGCGACTTCCCGGCTCTCCGGGTCGCGCGTGAGCGCGTGCGCGCGCCACAACGCGAGCGGGAGAAGCGCGTTGTCGTAGGTCAGCGCAGGCTCGAACCAGCGCCAGTCGGCCGTCGCCTCCTGGCGGTATCGCCGGCACAGCCGACCCGCGAGCTGCGCGAGAAGCTCCGCCGCGGGCCCCACTTCGGGGTGACGGGCAAGGAACGCCGTCAGCCCCAGGATCGTCAGCGCGGTTCCGCGCGGGCCGAGCTCCGTCGCGTGGGGGAGGCCGCGCTCGAACATCTGCCGCGCCAGCAGGCGCTGCCCCTCGTCGCGCGAGAGCTGGGCCGTCGTGCCAAGCGCCCAGAGCGCGCGCCCGGTGCAGTCGTCAGAGTCGGTCCCCTCCGCGCCGGTGAACGTTCGGCTGTACGTCATCAGATTTCGAAAACGCCCCTCCGGCGTCTGCGCGGCATGCAGGAACGCGAGGTACGTCAACACGAGCCGCTTCGTGTCGGCTGAGCCGCTCAATCCTTCGGCGTGAAGGGCAACCATCAGCGCGCGGGCGTTGTCGTCGACGCAATAGCCGCTGGCGCGGGCCGGAACGCTGAACGTCGCGTGTTGAACGATTCCGGTGTCGTCGGTCAGGCGCGACAGATGGTCCAGCCGCAGCTCGGGCAAGCCGCTCGCGCGGGGCTCCTCGCGCCGGCGCCGCGCGCGGGCACGCCCCCGCTCCAGCATCTCGCCGAGACGGAGGTGCTGCCGGCCGACCTCCGCCCAGGTGAATGCCCGCGTGTAGTCGTACCCGTGCTTGCGTACGCGCGCGAGCTCCGCCGGATCGTCGAAGAGTGCCGCGATCGTGTTCGAGAGCGCGCCGCTGTCGCCAAAAGGAAACAGGCGCCCGCGCCCCTCGGCGAGGAGCTCCTTGGCGTGCCAGTACGGCGTCGAGACGACCGCCGATCCCGCGCCCATCGCGTACGAGAGCGCGCCGCTGGTGACCTGGGCCTCGTTGAGGTACGGGCTCACGAACACGTCGGCCGCCTGCAGGTAGCTGCACAGCTCCTCGGTCGTGACGTACTGGTCGCGGAAGACGACGTGCTCACGAACGGCCAGTTGCTCGGCCAGTCGTTCCAGCGAGGTCCGGTAGGCCTCGCCGTGCTGGCGCAGGACGGCTGGATGCGTGGCACCCACGACGAAGTAGACGAGATCGGGATAGGCCGCGACCAGCGCCGGCAGTGCCCGGATGACAGTCTCGACACCCTTGTTGGGCCCCAGCAGCCCGAAAGTGACCAGCATGCGCTGTCCGGCGACGCCGAAGCGGGCCTTCAGCCCCTCCTGGTCGCGCAGCGACATGTCCGGGATGCCGTGCGGGATGATCTCCACGCGCGAAATCGGCAGCTCGTAGCGTCGCGCAAGCAGGTCGGCCGCGATCTGGCTCATGACGACGATGACCGCCGCTTTGGCCATCTTCTGCACGATCTCCCGCTGCGACGGGGACGGCTTGTCGAGGACCGTGTGCAGCGTGACGGCCGCCGGTACCCGCAGCGCGCCTAGAAAGTCGAGGATGTACGCGCCGTCATCGCCGCCGAAGATCCCGTACTCGTGTTGCAGCGACACCCAACGTACGGCTTTGTAATTGACCAGCTCTGCGGCGCGCGCGTAATTGCTCTTCGTTCCCTGTCGAATCTCGTACTCGACGTCGGTCGGGTAGTTGTAAGTCGACCCTTCGTCCGTGACGGCAACGACGAGCGGCTTGACGCTCTCATCCGCGGCAAGCATCCCCTGCGCGAGATCGCGCGTGAACGTCGCAATTCCACAGCGCCGCGGTGGATAGGTGCCGAGGAACGCAATTCGGCCCGGAGCGTGCGTGAATTCCATGGCGTCCTCCCTGGACGGGGTTCACCAGGTCGCAACGCTGGCCAGTCAACCAGCCGCCCACTCCCCAACGGCAACTGGTGATCCCATTGGTACGCTTCGTGCGGAGTATCCGCAAGCGAATGTCGGGGGAATCGTACCGCCGCTGAACAGACCGCTTGCGCCAGCGCCCGGCGACGCCCAACGTACGAGGCGAATGACGCATTTCCGAGGCGAGGGTGCCTCGCGCGGGATCGCCATCGGTCCCGCGCACGTGGCGGCGGCCAAGATCACGGTCGCTGAACGACGAATCCTGCGCCAGGACCGCGCGGCGGAGGTCGCGCACCTCGAGGAGGGGCTCGGTGCGGCCGACGAGCAGCTCGACAGCCTGCAGAGACAGCTCGCCGACCGAAAGGGTGCCGGAGCGGACCTCGTCCAGGCTCATCGGCTGATGTTGCGAAGCCCGGAGGTGGCCGGCGAGGCACGCCGACTGATCCTGGAAGAGTGCTTCGCCGCGGAGTGGGCGGTCTCGCGCGCCCTCGACGAGATTCGGGCCACCTTCCTTCGCATTCAGGACCCCTATTTTCGCGCGCGGGGCGGCGACTTCGAGGCCGTCGGTGAACGCCTGATTCGCGCGCTGCTGGGCCTGCCCGAGCTACGGGCGGGCGCGGAGATGCCAAAGGGCTCGATCGCCATCGGCACAGACATGGCGCCGTTCGATCCGTTTCACCTGCAGGCCGCGGGCGTCCTCGGCAGCGTGACCGAACACGGCGGCAAGACCTCGCACGCCGCCATCGTGGCGCGCGCGCTGGAGCTGCCCTACGTGGTCGGCGTCAAGGACCTCGTCGGTCGCGTGCTCCCGGGCGCGCTGGTCGTCGTCGACGGCGGGCGCGGCGACGTCGTGATCGATCCCTCGCCGGAGGTGCTGTCGACTTATCGCGCACGCGCCGATGCGCAGCGCCGGCGCGTCACCCAGCTCCTGGCCGAGAAGGATCTCCCGGCGGTCACCACGGACGGTGTCGGGATTCACCTGCGGGCCAACGTCGAGTCCCTGCTGGGCGTCGCGTCCGTGGCGGCGTCCGGCGCCGAAGGCATCGGTCTATTCCGGACGGAGTTCCTGTACCTGGAACGGACGGATTTGCCGACCGAAGAAGAGCAATACCGGGACGCGCTCTCGGTGCTGAACGCCGTCGGCGGCTTGCCCGTGACGTTCCGAACGCTGGATCTCGGCGGGGACAAGCTCCCGTCCGCGTTCAGGATGCCCGAGGGCGCGAACCCCGCGCTCGGCGTTCGCTCGATCCGGTTCTCTCTCGAGAGACCCGACATCTTTCGCACGCAGCTGCGGGCGCTCTATCGTGCGTCGGCGGCGGGCACCGTCCGCGTCATGCTGCCGCTGATCACCGGCGTCGACGAGCTCCGGCGCGCCCTGGCGATCTGCGCGGGCGTGCGGGCGGACCTGGCGGCGGAGGGCCTCGCGTACGACCCGCGCCTGCCACTCGGGATCATGCTGGAAACGCCCAGCGCCGCCGTGACCACCGATCTGCTGGCGCGGGAGGTCGACTTCTTCAGCATCGGCACGAACGATCTCATTCAGTACGCCTTTGCCGCCGATCGCGAGAACGGCGACGTCGCGCATCTGCAGCATCCCCTGCAACCAGCCGTGCTTCGCCTGGTCAAGCAGATGATCGACGCCGCCGCCCTGGCTCAGGTCCCGATATCGATCTGCGGCGACATGGCGAGCGACCCCTCTTTGACGTGGCTACTTTTGGGCCTTGGGCTGCGCGATCTGTCGATGGACCCGCATTCGATCCCGATGGTGAAGGCGATCATTCGGCGCTCGTCGCTGGCCGACGCGCAGGCGCTGGCGACTGCCGCGTTGAAGTCGGGGAGTGAGCAGGAGACCACCCGCCTCATCCGAGAGGCGATGGGCTCGCAATTCGCCGCCGACCTCGAGGCTTTTCTGCCCGCCGCGGACGCCTAGACGGCGCCAGGCGTGTTGCCGCGGAGCTGCGTCTCTAGCTCGCGCCGCGCGATACGAAACGCGTTGCGAATGGCGACATAGACGTCGTCGCAGGGAAGGTTGGCGGGGTGATCGGAGCCGACCAGCACGGGCCCGGCCGGCATTTGCAGCTGAATCCGAACGCGATAGCAACGTTCCTTGCGCGCTTCGTCGACCGCTTCGATCGCGACATCGCCGCCCAGCATGGGACCCGTCAACGCGCCCAGCCGCGCGAGCCAGGCCCGCACCTCGACCCGTGGCGGTTCGCTGGCAGCACAACCGTGGAACGTGATTCGACACGGCGGTGGCGCAGCCGGGGCGATGTCGGGGCTCAGCCGTGGCGCTTCGAGCGTATCGGCCGCAGGTCCAGGGTCGTCGGGCACGGTCCCCTGGTTCCTACGCGATAGCCCGCTTGTTTACAAGCGGTTGCTCCAAACAGCGAGCGCTCCGGGATCATTCCTCGATGGCTTCGACGCCCTGTGCCCTCAGCTTCTCGAGATGGTCGCGCATCTCTTTGAGGCGCTCCGGAGAGTGTCCCGTCCATTCCACGATCTCGCCAACGACCGCCAGCGGCGCCCGCGAGCGGTACGACTTCGTCGGGTTACCCGGGAACCGCTTGTTCGTCAGATTGGGATCGTCCTCGATCGGCCCGGTCGGCTCGACGACATAGATCCTGCCCCTGCCCTCACCCACCGCCAGCTCGGCGCCCCAGATGGCGGCCTCCAGCGTGGCGCTGAGATAGACGAAGTTCGCCTGCTTGCGGCTGCCGTAGTTGGACGCGTAGCCCGGGCCGATCAGGTCGCCGACCTTCAGGTCGGCCTTCGTGCCGTGGTAGTAGGTGGCGGGCTCGGAATGGTCGAGGTCTGGCATTGGCTTCTCCGTCGTTACCAGTAGGCGATGATCCGGGCGGGAGCGCCAGTCGCGCCCGCGACCTTCGTCGGTGCCAGGAAGACGGTGGCCCCTCGCGCGGGAACCTCTTCGAGATGCGCGACGCACTCGGCGGCCCACCGCCCGGCTTGCAGCAGATGGTGGTGCCCGAGGTACACGCGGTCAATCCCCGGATCGATCGACAGCGTGTCCGTGCCGACGCCGCTGATGTGCCGCTCACGAATCAGAAAGTCGATCGCCTCCACCGAGAAACCCGGGAAGTGCATCCGGCCGCCGGAATCGGCATTCACGAAGGTGCGCTGGGACGTGGCGCGCGACGACCAGCCGGTGAGCAGAAACACGCCTGCGCCGTCGGGGATGCGGCCGTGCGCGGCCTCCCAATCCAGGACCGCCGCCACGTCCAGGACCGCGTCGGGATCGGCCGCCACCGCGCCGCGCATGTCGACCACCACTGCCGGAACGATCAGTGACGACAACGGCAGCTCGTCGATCGAGGCGCCGCCCGGCGCGAAGTGATTGGGGGCGTCGAGGTGCGTCCCGACGTGCTCCGTCAACTCCCACCGGTTCGCGGCGACCCCGTCGGCGGCCAGCGTGGCGATCGGGTTGATGCGAAACGGGAACGTCTTGTTCTGGACGGGGATGTACGGAAACGCGGGCGACAGCGTGTGCGTCAAGTCCAGCAGGTGTTGGCCGGCGGCAGGCCCGGTGCGGAGCTGTCTCGCGCAGCCGGCGCCGAGCACCAGCAGGCACAACCAGCCGGCGTTCACGGCTTGGTCGGCGGGATGTAAGGGCCGCCCGGTTCGCCCCATCCCCAGCGCGGCATCTGAGCCTTCTCGTCGACGCTGCCGCCCGCGCCGGAGTTGATCACCGCCAGCCGCGTCCCCCATTCGAGGTAGGCGACGAACGCGGACCGAAACTCCGGGTCACCCGGCAACCCGATCTCGTCCGCGCATTCGAGGAGCAAGCGCATCCAGTGCGCGCGCTGCTCCTCGGTCAGCATGCGCCCCAGGTGCTGCCGGATCATCTGAGGATGGCCGCCGTGCTCGGCGCTGTAGGTCTTCGGTCCACCGAACACCTCGGCGACGAAAGCGGCTACGCGCGTCGGGTGCTCGGGGCTCATGCCGGCGAACACCGGCCCCAGAAGCGCGTCGCCGGCGACGCGGCGGTAAAAAACCGTCATCAGGCGCTGGACCGCGTCCACACCACCCATCCACTCGAGAAGCGTCGGCGTCACGGGCGCGTCCATTGCACCGCGGTCCGCTCGTAGTGCCGCATCTCTTGAATGTCGGCGACGTAGGGCTGGATCGCCCGGAAGAACGTTTGAAACTGCGGGCTCGCCCGGAACACCTTCAGGTGGGCGTCGATCGACTGCCACAGGATCCGCAGGATGAACTGCTCGGCGTCCTCGCTGCATCGCGCGAGCTCGTACCCCAGGCATGATGGAGAGTCGGCCAAGCTGGCGCTCGCCTGCTGATAGGCTTCGATGAAGCCCGCAGCGCGCTCAGGCGCGATTCGATAGCGAATGTATTCGACGACCATGCACCGAGAAACCTACGCGCTGCTCGCGCGCGGAGGCATGGATATTCCGCATAGCTGTCATCGAAGCCATCGATTCAAAGGCCGGCAGCACGGGCCACGACGCCCCTGAACCAGCGGTGTCCCGGGTCGACGTGCTGCCGCTCGGCCCAGACCTGAGTCAGGCGGTACGCCGGCCGCGCGAACGGCAGCGGCAGCAGCTGCAGGCCAAGGTTCTCGGCGAACGGCCGCAACAGCCGCTCGGAAGCGGTGAGTGCCAGGTCGGATCCCGCGACGATGAACGGCGCGACCGCGAAGTGCGGCACAGACAGGGCGATCCGGCGCCTGTAACCGTGACGGGCCAGGTGGGCGTCGATGGGCGTGGCGAGTGGCTGATCCTGTTCGGCGGTGGGCGTGATCAACAGATGGCGGAGCGCCGCGTATTGCGCCACCGTCATCGGCCGACGCGCGCTGGCGTGCCCCCGCGCGACCGCGCAGATCAGCCGCTCCTCGAACAGGGTCTGGCTGCGCAGGCCCGCGCCGATCTTGTATTTTCGCCCGAGCTTGAGGTCGACCCCGCCGGTCTGAAGCGCCTGCTCCCACCGCGCGCCCAGGTGCTCGACGCGCACCGATATCCCGGGCGCCTGGCGGGCCAGCAGCTTCATGACCGCCGGTAGTAGATAGAGCTCCAGATTGTCGGGCGCGACGACGCGAAATACCCGGTCGCTGTGCGCCGGGTCGAACTCCGTTCGCAGGCTGAACACGCGTTCCAGCTCGGCCAGCGCTTGATTGACCGGCTCGATCAGGGCTGTCGCGAGAACCGTCAGCGTCGACCCATGGCCGGCCTGGACCAGCAACGGATCGCCGAAGTGGGCACGCAAACGCCTGAGCGCGTGGCTCATCGCGGATTGGCTCAGGCCGATGGCCTTCCCCGCGCGCGTCACGTTCTGCTCTCGCAAGAGCGCGCGCAGGGCCACGATCAGATTGGTGTCAATCGCGCTCAGCGGCATTGCCCGGGCAGTCGCACGGGCGCGATGACCTTGTCAAGCCGTGCGCGAGCGACGGGCGCGGGACCTGCGCAACCCGAACACCGTCGCAACGAACACGATCAACAGCAACGTCGAAGACGGCCGGCGCGGGTCGCCAACGTCACACGAGCACCCGCTGCTCTTGCCGGTGCCACCCGGGGACGTCGTGCCGCCGGAGCCGACGTTGCCGCCGGTCCCCACGCCGCCGTTGGCGTTACCAGCCCCGCCGGTGTTCGCGCTGCCGCCTGTCGCGCCGTTCCCGCCGCCCGCCGCGCCGCCGCTGGCCGAGCCGCCACCGGCGCCGGAGGCGTTACCGCCCGTGCCGAGGACGATGCTCCCGCCCGTTCCTCCGCCGCGCCCGGCCGTGCCGCCGGACTGGCCTCCCACGCCGGTCGTCGAGGTGGTGGCCGGCAGGAACTTCAGCCAGTTGAGATGCATGGCGCCGCCAAACACCACATACAGGCGAGCCATGCCGGCCACCGGCTGGGGGAGCGTGCAGGTCTGCGTGGCCCAGGCGTTCGAAGTGGAGGTCACCATGCAGCTACCAAGCAGCGCGCCCGTCGGAGAGTCGGCGTGCAACTCCACGGTACCGGCAGCTTGCGATTTCACACGCAGCTGCAGGCTGCCGACGCCGGCGTCGGTGTAGTCGACGTTCTCGAAATAGACGGAGCCATTGGCGGTGACGGAGATCGACTGGCCGAGGCTGGTGTCATTGCTGTCTTCCTTGGTGGCGCCGGACTGGCCGTCGTAGTCCTCGCCTTCGAGCTCGACGAGCGCGTTGCGCCCCGTCAATGGGCGCTTCAGCCCAACCAGGATCAGGGTCGCCCCTTGCTTGTTCAGCGTGAACGACGTGGTGAACGACGTGTCGACGGTCTTCTTGCTGACCGGTTGCGCAAGAGCCAGGTGCTGCGCCTTGCGCATGTCCTGCCATTGCGCCTCCGTCGGGGTCTTGGGCTTGCCCTGGGCGACCCAGACGCTGTACGGGTTGCTGTGGGTCTCGTCGACCAGGAATTGCGTGACGAAGACCTCCTTGCCGGCCAGCGCGGCGGGCAAGTTGCTCACGTTCACCGTCACGCTGTCGGTGCCGCTGGTCTTCACGGTGCTGTACGCGTCGTAGACGATGATCTGAAGCTCGTCCTCGGCCGCGGACTTGGTCACCAGGGCGTCGACACCGTCGCTGCTGGTGCCGCCGCCGGACAGCACGCGCGTGGGACCAAGGTAGTTCAGCATCTTGAAGCCGTTGAACGCGGCTTTGCGCATGCCCTGGAACGTCATGAGGCCGAACACCTGGCCGAACGGCAGCGTGCCACCCTGCTGCTGGATGTACATGCCGGTGTCGCTGCCCGATTCACCGAAGACGTCCGTCAGCACCCAGTACGAGAACACCGTCGCCGGCGGCGTTTCGCCCTGGTCCTTGTCCGATAGCAGCTTGACCGCCTTCAAGATGAACGGGGCGTTCGCGTGGCTATCCATGCTCTCGTTCGCGTCGCCCGGCTTGCCGCCCTGCCCACAGTACGAGGAGTTCCATTCGGTGTTGAACGACATGACCTGGGACGTGGTGTAGCCGCCGCTCATGATTTGACTGACGCGCGTGTTGTTGTCCGTCGTGAGCCCGGCGGCGTTTGCGGGCGAGTCCCCGCACGCGCCCGGGTAGTAGTGAGCCGACGCGAACGTCACGCGCTTGTTCGCGCTCTTGCAGTGCTGCAGAAACGCCGCGATCTTGCTGGGCTCGGTGGTCGCCGGACCGCCGATCAGGATGTTCGGCAGCACGGCGGTGGCCCCGTCGACCGTGGCGTCGTAGAGCGCGTAGTACTCCGTCATCTTCTGCGCGGTGGACTCGTTCTTGTCGCTGCCGTTCCAGAACCCGGAGTAGTCCGGCTCGTTCCAGACCTCCCAGTACCACTTGCCCACGTCGTCGGCGCCGAACTTGTCGACGCAGTGCTGGACCACGGCCTGCATGAACTGCTTCCAGACAGTCAGGTCCTTGGGCGCGTCGCGGCTGTCGCCGTTCTTCGCCAGGTCCTTGGGCATGAAGTCGAGCTCCATCAACGGACGCATGTTCGCGGCCGCGATGCCGTCCAGGTACTTGTCGAAGTTGGTCCAGTCGTACGTCGGCGCGCCGGTCCCCGACCACTTGAGGATGGCCATGGAGTCCTTGTCGTCGCTCAGCGCCCCGTGGCCGCGCACGCGCTGGATGCCCAGCTCGCGGTTCGCGATCTTGGCGTGCGTCTGCCAGTCGGCGCGCACCGAGATGATGCCGACGCCCGTGCCGACGGCGGCACTCCAGAACCGCGGGTTGCCCGTCGTCTGCTTCGAGGCGTCCGCGGTGATCGTGTAGCTGGCCGCGGCCGCCGGGCGGCTGGCGGCCAGGAGCAGGAGCCCCAGCCCGAAGGCGACGGTTCTCATTTTGGAACGCTTGACTAAAGAGGTCTGGTTCACGCCCCTACTTGTCGGTCGCGGGTGATCTTGCGACGCTAGATGGTGGTGGCGCCACGAATGACGAAACCGGCACGCCCAGAACCTGGATGGCGAAATGGGCCGGATCGTAAGAATATCCCCGCCATGCCCAATCGCCTTGGCTCCCTCGCGGTCACCTCCCTCCTGGCTGTGCTGCTTGTCACTGCTCCCGCGGGCGTTCGCGTGGCGGAGGGCAAGGTCGTGGGGCCGCCCCAGGTCGCCTGGAAAGACCTGACCTACGCCCAGAAGAAGGCCTACATGAAGCAAGCGGTCATGCCGGCGATGAAGCCGGTGTTCCAGGCGTTCGACGCGAAGAAGTTCAAGCTCTTCGAGTGCCGAACCTGCCATGGCGAAGACGGCGCCGACCGCAAGTTCAAGATGCCGAGCAATGACATCCACCCGCTCCCGAACACCAAAGAAGGGTTCGAGGCCAAGCTGAAGGCGGAGCCGACCTGGCCCAAGTGGACAGACTTCATGGCGAAGCAGGTCGAGCCGGCGATGGGCAAGCTGCTGGACGTCGCCGTGTTCAATCCGCAGAAGCCCGTCGAGGGCGCGTTCAGCTGCGGCAACTGTCACAAGCTCGAAGCCGCGAAGCCCTGAGCGACCGATAGCAGCGCACCCGCGCTGCGACCGAACCTTCCCGCTGCCGGCGCATTACTACCGGGTGCGCCGCGTCTCCTATCTGGCGCGCGCGAACATCGACGGGAGGGATGACATGCGCAGAGATCGAGTTGTGGCCACGGGACTGAGCTTGATGGCCGCGGCGGCCGTCGCGGGCGGCGGCTGCGGAATGCAGACGGACGACCCGGGCGCCCTGGATTCGGTGCAGAGCGCGCTCATCACCAGCGCGAAGCGCGTGTCGGCAGACGGGAAGTACACCGTCAACATCACCAATACGGATCCCAATCTGCCGGACGCGACGATCAACAACCTGGTGAACGACTTCTTCAACAGCTACCCGAAGATCGCGGCCCGCTGGAACAGCGCCGCGGCCACGACGGTGGCGTTCACATTCCGCCCGCCGAACGCGGGCGAGGACATGCCGCCGGCCTACACGTCGGGCACCGAGATCACGCTGAACACGCAGTGGCTGATCGGACACCCCGAGGATTGGGACGTGATCGTTCACGAGGAGACGCACGTCGTGCAGGCGCCGTTCACCGCGCCCGGCTGGTTCATCGAGGGGCAGGCGGACTACGCGCGCGACGCGTACGGCATCCACAACGCCCAGGAGGGATGGAGCCTGGCGAACGTGAACCTGTCGGTCAACTACACCTGGGGCTACGGGGAGGCAGCCGCCTTCATCAAGTGGGTCGAGAAGAACGTTCGCTCGACGATGATCGACGACCTGACGGCGGCCATGAAGGCCGGCACGTACACCGACGCGCTCTGGAAGACGCTGACCGGCAAGACCATCGTCCAGCTCTGGAACCTGTACGATCCGGGCCACCCGATCCCCGAAGCGGGCGTCACGTTCTACCAGGACGTCAACTACGGCGGCCACGCCGTCACGTTGACGCGCGGGACGTACACGCTGGCCCAGCTGCAGGCGCTGAACATCGGGATCGTCAAGGATCATCCCGAGAACACCGACGTCTCTTCGATCAAGGTGTCGCCGGGGTATTCAATCATCGTGTACGACGACGACAACGCTTACCAGACGCCGAACAACCCGAGCTGGTGGTTCAACGCCGACGCGCCGAACTTCACCAGCGTGACGGTGAACGGCGTCACGTCCAACATCAACGACATCGTCTCGTCGGTGTGGATCTTCTGATCAGCCGGGCTCGGGCTGCTTCACGCCCGCAATGACGCGAGCGCGGCGGACCGTGCGCGGCGACGAGTCGAGCACCTCGATGACGACACCGTCGCGGGCGGCCAGCCGCGCGCCGCGCTGGGGGACGACGCCCCCGGCCAGGACGCTGCACAGGCCCGCGACGGTGGTGATCCCGTCGGGCTCTTCGAGCTCGATGCCCAGCTCGCGGCGAACGTCCCGGATGGCGACCTCGCCGCGGACCACCAGCGTGCCGTTCGCCTCGTGCACCATCGGATCGGCGGCGCGCCCGTCGTGCTCACTGAACACCTCGCCGACCAGCTCCTCGACGAGATCCTCGAACGTGGCCAGCCCGGCGATCGCGCCGTGCTCGTCAACCAGCATGGCCAGGCGCTGCCGCTCGCGTTGCATGAACTGCAGCAGCTGGCTGGCCGGCGTGGTCTCGATGAACATCTTGGCGGGGCGAAGCACGTCTTCCAGGACGATGAGGCGTCCCTCCCAGGCGACGGGCAGCAGGTCCTTGGCGGTGACGTATCCGGCCACGTTGTCCAGAGTGCCGTCGTAGACCGGGATGCGCGCGTGTCGTTCTTCCAACAGGCAGCGCCGGATCATGTCTTGCGTGGCATTCCGCGGCAGCGCCACGATCCGCGTGCGCGGCACCATGATGTCGGCGCCGGTCAGCCCCTCGAACTGCAGCGCGCGCGACGCCAGCTCGGTCGTGTGCTGCGCCAGCGCGCCGGTTTTGGCGGCCTCCTCGACCAGGTACTGGATCTCCTGCTTGGACAGGCGTGACTCGGTGAAGGTGGTGCGGTCGGCGAACGGTTTCAGGACCACGTTGGAGGTCACCGTCAGCAGCCAGACCAGCGGGCGCGCGACCCAGGACAGCGCCAGCAGGAACCGGGACATCAGCAACGCGTAGGGTTCTGCGGCGCGCAGGGCCAGCGACTTCGGCACGAGCTCGCCGAAGACCAGGGCCAGGTACGAAATGATGGCCACCACGATGGCCAGCGCCACGTCGTGCGCGTAGGGGCCGATCCAGGAGATCGCCCGCAGCGTTGGCTCGAGGTGCGCGGCGACGGCGGCGCCGCCAAAGGCGCTGGCCGTCGTGCCGACCACGGTGATGCCGATCTGGACGGTCGCCAGGAACCTCTCGGGAGACTCGCGCAGGCTGGCCAGCGCCCGGGCGCGGCCGCGCCCCTCGTCCAGCAGCTCCTGCAGGCGCGTCTTGCGGACGGACACCACCGCCATCTCGGCGCCGGCCAGCACGCCGTTGGCGAGAATCAGCAGAAACACGATGGCCAGCTCGATCAGCATGAACCCCCCGGGCCAATCCTGGCACGGAACGGGCGGCCACCGTCGGGCCCGTCGCTGAATCAGCTGACCGGCGTTCTCAGATCTTCCCTTTTCTCGATACGTCCGGCATGTCCGACTCCGGGGGGGCCGCCGGCGGCGGTGTCCGCGCTGCGGGCTGATCGTCGAAAGTCACGTCGCTGCGGTCGAGTCGCCGCGGCACCCGCGCGGTGTCGATACACTCGGTGTTCCCGGGGAAGCCGGTCTCGACGACGGTCGTGCGCGCGCAGTTTGTGGACGGGTCGAATTCGTCGACGACCACGTGATGCGCCGCCAGCTTGGCGAAAAAGGCGGTGTACTGAATCGTCTTCGCAATGATCCCGAACATCTGCTCACGCCACCAACAACACCATCGCAACTTGCCGCATGTCAGCCTCATCGGCGCCCCGGCGGTCTGCTTGAGCCCGGTCTTGCTATGTTGACCGGGTGGAAACGATGCGACTGGTAGCGCGGGTGCTGGCCGGGATCGTCGCCGCGGAGCACCTCTACATTCTGATTCTGGAGATGTTCGCGTGGACGACGCCCCGCGCACGCCGCGCGTTCGGCACGACGCCGGAGTTCGCGGCGCAAACCGCCACGATGGCGGCGAACCAGGGGCTCTACAACGGCTTCCTGGCGGCGGGGTTGATCTTTGCCCTCGCACTCGGAAGCCAGCCCTTCATTTTGTATTTCCTCGGCTGTGTGATCGTGGCGGGCGTGTACGGCGGGTACACGGTGAAGCCGTCGATCTACGTCGTGCAGGCATTGCCGGCGGCTCTCGCATTCACGGCCACCGTCCTCGGCCACTGACGAGGGTCACGGGCCGACGTGGCGGACAGTGCCCGCCAGCAAATCCGCCAGCCATTGCTTGAGCGGCACACCGCTGACGCTGGCAGCGAAGCCGCTGTCGCTCAGGAGCCAGATGTGCTGCGTGCCGGGGATGTAGTAGGTGCCAAACGGCGTTCCTTGCGCCTGGACCTGTCCGCGGAACGCGAGCAGCCCCGCCTGAAATGCGCCTGGTGCGAGTGTTCCGCCTGCGCAGTCCTTCTGACCGAAGCCCAGGAACAGCCCGATGGTCGCGTCCTGCGACGAAGAGATGAGCCCGCCCCGATAGCTCGGGTATCGCCACCCGAAGTGCAGCACGAAGTCGATCATGTAGTCGCTGCTGCTGGGACAGTCGACGCCGCAGTCGAGCATCGCCCCCCGATCGAAGCCCCACAGATCGTGCCAGGACTGCTGGAGGCACGGCGCGGCGACGCTGTTGGGCATGGGAGGGCCGGAATCACTGAGCACCGTGACCGGCACCGGGGCGAACCAGCGCGCCACGTGGTCCGAGTTGAGCAGCACGCCGAAGCCGCCGGCGCTGGAGCCCGCAAACAACACCTGCCGGGCCCCGGCAAAAGTCGGCACGATCCGGCTGAGAAACGCGTCGAGGTTGGCGTAGCCGAGGAACTGCTGCCCGCCGACGCCTTCGATTGAACCGTCCGCGCGATTGCCCGCGTGCACGTCTCCCGTGCAGTAGGGAACGAAGACGAAGCTCCAGGTCCGCACCGGGTTGTCGGGATCGTTGCGGTTGAAGATGCCCTGGACCTGCGGGACGAAGTTCGTCGCGTTCGCCGCGGCGAGATTGAACGGACACGTCGCGGCGTTGAAGCAGGCTCCGCCCTGGTCCAGGAACACCATCACGTTCGGTGACGTCGTGCTCAGGTTGACGGCCAGGCCGGTCGGCGATCCATCACGGCAGCGCGTGTCGGGGAAGTCGACCCAGGACCATTCACCCTCAGTTGTCGCAGGCAACGGCGTGCCGAGCGGTCCCGGCGGCCCGGCGTCCGGGTACATGTAGCCGGGGTCGTGGTCGCGCGCGGTGTACACAGCATCGGAGGCCGCGTCGCGACGGTCTTGGTGAGACGACGAGCAGCCAACCACGCTCAGCGCCAGGAGAACGTGACAAGCTCTCATGTCACATGCCCTTCTTCGACCCGCCACCTGCACCGACCGGTGGTCTACACGCGGCCGCGACCGAACGCAACCGCGGCCCGATCCTGGACGTGCTCCGGTCGGTGTTGCCCGCCAGCGGCCTGGTCCTGGAGATCGCGAGCGGCACCGGCCAACACGCCGCCTTCTTCGCGCCCGCGTTCCCCGCCCTGCCGTGGCAGCCATCCGACACGTCAGAAGGCATGCTCGCGAGCATCCGCGCGTGGACCGGCGTTGCGACGGCCGGCAATCTGGCGCCACCCGTTCTGCTGGATGTGGAGCGCGAGCCGTGGCCCGTGGCGAACGCGGACGCCATCGTGAACATCAACATGCTCCACATCGCCCCCTGGTCGGCCGCAGAGGCGCTGTTCCGGGGCGCGGCGCAGCGGTTGCCCGCATCCGGCGTCCTGTTCCTCTACGGCCCGTTCAAGCGCGACGGCCAGCACACGGCAGAAAGCAACCAGCGCTTCGACGAACGTCTGCGCGCCGAGGATCCCCGCTGGGGCGTCCGCGACGTCGGCGAAGTCCAGGCGCTGGCGTCATCCGTCGGGTTCGGGGCGGCCGAGATCATCCCGATGCCCGCGAATAATCTTTCGCTCGTCTTCCGGCGAATCTGAGTTTCGGCTACGGAAACACGAGCGTGTAGCGTTCGGGATCGCCCCGACACCTGGACGACACAACCGCGAGAGTCGACGCCCTCCGGCGTAGCCGCCATACGCATGGGGCACTTTCGAGAGCGGCGACGAAAATCTGAGGCGACGGCTGCCGTCGAAAGGTCGGATCCGCCGCGTTTTCCGTGGTAACTCGATCTTCGTGCGTGGCCCGGGGTTTGTATCGCACCCAAGCTCGATGTCTTCATCGGCCAGCTTCGGCATTTCAGTTCTGCTGATCGCTCTCGTCGCCGGTTGCGGAAGCGGCTCGAGCTCTGTCGGCGTCAAGAGCGGAACGCTCACGTGTCGGGTCCCGACGGGAATCATGCCGAGCGCAGATGCCTCCGTCCCCGGCTGCGCCGCCGATCCGTCATTCCAGATCTGCAATTCGTCGGACTGCAGAAGTCCCTGCAGCGCCTCGCAGCTCCCGGTGAGCTGCACGGGCGCCCCTCCGAGTGGCGGGATCCCAGCGCCCGACGACGCCCTCGGCTGTACCCTCATCCCGATCCCCACGCCATCAAGCGTGCTGTTCTACTGCTGTCCGTGCGCGAACTGATCGGTCGATTGGCCGTCGTCATCGAGAGTATCGCCGAGATACGCCTGGGGACATGAACACGATTTCGTCGAACGGACCGCTTAGCTCTCCACGTTCGCGTAACTCTTCGAACACTGCGGCCGGCGGCCATCCGTGGAGACCACCCATGAAGGCGACTCCACTATCGCGCAATTGCTCGAAACCGCGGCCGCCCGAGGCCGGAACCGCGTTCGCCCGCCCTCGCGAAGCAGAGCTTCGGTCATCTCGCCTCCGCGGCGATCGCGAGCAAATCACCAATGATCAGACCCACACCGAACCGTCGGAACCTGCTGGCCATTTCCGCGATTGCCTCCGGCAGATGATCGACCAGGACCTTTTGGTACCGAAAGAAAGACTTGTTGTACATCGTCAGAAACGTCTTGTGCGGCTTCATGCCAGCCAATGGCGGGGTGAGCTCTGCCTCGTGGTGCAGCAGCAAGTAGTGGTCGAAGCTGACCGTGACCACGACTCGCGCGGTCTGGCAGTCTGCCAGCGTA
>JBJMQQ010000125.1:0-16575 GCA_045802645.1 Polyangia bacterium | reverse complement strand
GGGTGCCCGGGGTCCAGGGTCACGTAGCGTCCCTGGGGCAAGTCGCGAACGCCGACCACCCCATCGGATTTGTCGAGATCCGGCCAGCCGAGCGCGGACGGCAGACGCAGCGTGGCGAGCGCGCCCAGGTTGCGAACCAGCCAGGAACCGTCCGACCGGCGGGCGAGCGTCGCGGTCTCGAAGCCGCGCACACCGGCCGCGTATTCGCTGGCCCACACGGGGAACGTCTGTTGCTCGCCCGCCCAGGCGTAGACGTCGTGCAGCGCCTTGATGGCGGCGGCCTTCGTTCCCGAAAAGAAGTGGTAGTAGATGCCGATCGGCTTCAGCCGCCGCGGCGCGTCCGTGAACTGGAAGTAGTCGATGACCCGCCGGAACCCGTAGTACGGACCGCGCCACAGATTCGTGTAGACGTTCTCATTCTGTGCCGGCGCGTAGATCTGGGTTCGCGCCGCGACCGGGCGAACGAACGACGGAACCTGCGCCAGCGTCGGTCGCACGCCCGGCTCCTCGGCGTTGTCGCCGTTCAGGTTCTCCAGCGCCAGCGCGTCGGTCTTTTCCACCGCCTCGGGTGGGGGCAGTGCGTCGCCGCTCCACAAGAACACGCGGGTCGCCTTGCCGGGCGGCGCGAGCCGGCTGTTGATGTAGCCGACGGAGCCGTCGATCTCGCGCGCCAGCGAGTAGACGTAGCCCGGGATCGGCAGTCGATCGCCGTCGCGGTGATCGTCGTCGGCGCGTTCGGCGGGCGCCGCGTCCGGCTGACCGGCCCGCAGCCAGTCGAACGGGTGGCTGTAGCTGTGGCTGGCGATCTCCACCTCGGGCCGCGCGAAGATCCGCCGCGCGATGGCCTCCAGCGCCGCCGATTTTTCGGGGTAAAGCCCTGCGGGACCGATCTCGCCTTCGATGATCGACACGGTCGTGGGCAGCTCGTAGCGCGCCAGCATCTCGCGCCGGATGACCTCGCCGGCATACGGATGGTCAGGCAGCTCGGCGGTGCTCACGAAGCCGTCGCCGTCGATGTGGATCTCCATCACGCGCCGCCCGTTGGCAGTCGTCGGGTCCGGCACCGGGATGACGGGCAGCGCCAGCGCGCCCGTCAGGAAGCGAAAGGGATCGAGAATCCACCGCTGCCGTCCCTGCACCCCTTCGGACGTGACGTAGGGCGCCAGCGCCAGGCCGCCCCACTCGCCGTGCGCGACGGCGACGACGCGGTGGCCGCCCGCGTCGGCCAGCTCCAGATGGCGGGAGAGGCCCGGGGCGTCCCAGGCCGGCAGCTCGCGGGAACGTGGCGTGGCCGCCGCCTCGAACCCCATCCAGTCGTCGCTGGATAGACGCAGCGGCGCTTGCGGCAGTTGCCGGGGGGCGACCAGGCCCAGCCTGGCCAGCAGCGCCGCGGAGGGACGGAACCCCAGATGATCGAGGATGGCGACCCTCAGCCCCGAATCGAGCTGGTGCGCCAGCCACTTTTCGTAGCGATCCCCGCCAGGCAGATCGTCGTCGGTGAACCAGGTCGCCACCGCCGCGTAGCGCGCCGTCAAATTGCCGGCCGGCAGCGCACCCCGCGCGTCCGCGTAGTCGACGACGTAACCCAGGTACTCGAGCGGAACGGCCAGCAGGCGGTGCGCGACCGTCGCGGCCAGGCTTGGCTCTTCGGCCCCGTCCTGAACCACCAGGATCCGGCGGGGGACGGGCTCGATGTTGCCCACGCCGAGGCCCTCGCCGTCGCCGAGCCGCACCCAGGGCACCAGCCCGGCATGGGCCAGCTTCTCCGCGAGCTGCCGGGCCTGCGCGCGACGGCCGGCCGGCAGCGTCTCGACGTCGATCACGGGGACCGGGCCCGCGCGCCCCACCAGCGCCTGGCGGGCGAAGGCGGCCAGCTCGGGCGCGCGATCGCCAGCGCCGGTGACGACGACGCCCGACAGGTCGGGCGCGGCTTCGGTCGCGAGGCGCGGATCCGCCGCGAGCAGCAACAACCCGCGCGGCCAGACGGTCCGAAGCGTGCGGGCGGCGCCGGCGATGGCCGCCGGGGTTGCGCCCCGTGTGGCCGGCGAGACCTCGAGCAGCGCGCCTTCGTACCCGGCGGCGGCGAGGCGCTGGGCCGGCGCCAGGAGATCGCCCGGCGACGACGCCCAGCTCACTCGCGCAATGGGGTGGCTGCCGGCCCGGGCGAGCGCCCGGACAGAGTCTGCGGTCGCGCGCTCACCGTGAAGCACGACCACCGGAAAGAACGCGAGCGCGTCGACCGGCACGTCGGCCCCGTCGAAGAACGCGACATCCGTGAGCGGCAGCGCGCCAGGATCGGCGGGCGCATTCGGCGCGGTGCCCGGTTGCGGCGCGGCGCCCTGCGCCGACCGCGGCGCGACGGAGCTGCCGCTCCACGTTGCCGCCGCGAGCGCCACAAAAGCGCAGATGGACCTTGGGAGAAACGTCTTCATGCCGTCCGTTCAGAGCCGCCAGTCACAGACCTTGTCCTGGTTGGCGCTGGAGATCGTCACGTAGGGCGAAAACCCCTTCGCCCGGCTGCGCGAATAGACCCGCTCTGCCCGCTGCCGATCGCGGCAATTGCCCAGGTAGTCGAGCGTCGTGATCGAAAATCGGGCGCCGTTCCGGGGCGCGGCGGCGGCCCACGCGAGGAGCTCGGACTCTGCGCTCCGGTCGTACCGCGGCGCGTACACCTCTTCGTGCGAGACGCCGTCCAGGATGCGCGGGAACGGAACGCCGCCGACGACCGCCTCTCGAGTGGTTGCGGAGGTCGCGTTCTGCATCACCAGCACCAGCCCCGGGAACGCCCGGCGCAATCGCGCGACCAGCGCCAGCGTTCCGGTGACGCACGCGCGGTCGCACGGCGCGCCCGTTCCGGCGCCGCTGGCTCCGTGCTCGACGATCTCGAGGTTGTCGAGGAAGAACCCGTCGACGCCGGTCGCCGCCAAGCGGGGCGCCACATGTTCCAGAATCAGGCGCTGGTACTCGGGGTTGCTGGGGTTCATCCAGACTTCGTCCGGGAATCCCCGATACGGCGCGATCTGGGCGGCCCGATTCGTGGCGCAGGGCAGGAGCCCCGCCGGCGCGCGCTTCCAGTACTGGCGCGTCCGCTCGCACGACCCGATGTTGAGGTAGCTGATGACGGTGTTGCGGCCGCCGGCCTTCAGCTCGCGGATCTGGCGGGGGGAAAAGTTCCCCGTGTCGGGGTCGGCGTCGATGTTGATGAGGCGGAACGTCGCGGCCACGCCGTCCAGGTCGCCCATCTGGCCGGCCGTCCCATAAAATGACAGCCACGGCGCGTTGGCGCGGATGCCCGGCCCGGCGCCCGGCTTCGCAGTTTCGGCGTGCCCTGGCGCCGCCAGCAATAGGCCCAGCAGCACGGACCGCGCGACCGCCGCGGACCCGCCTTGCGGGCGCGCCGCCAGACGGTTCCTGCCTGATCGAACAAGGACCGAGTCCCACATTGAGCCGGCCGGTTAGTTCGCGCGTCGGGCTCACTTCATCGAAGAATTTCTGGAGGCCGGGCGCGGCTGGGGAACGACGAACGTCCCCCCAGAGCTGCCATGAACAGGAGGGGCTGCCCCCTGCTGATCTGGTGCGTGGAATTTCGGAATGTCGGTCAGCCCACTGATCGGCCAGGCCCCCGCCACGGTCGCGCTTACATCTGGTGCACCGATCTGTCGCGGGCCACAAAACCTCCTAAAATCCGGGCCCTGATGCCGTCGCTGCTCGATCTGGTCCGCACGTCGCGCGCCGCCTTCTTGCGGTTCGACGGCGCGGGGCTGGCGTGCGCCGTCGGCGGGCTGGAACGCGTCACCGCGGCTGACGGCAGCGTCGACGCGCACGTGGAGCTGGCGCTGGCGCGCGCGATGGCGGCGCTCTTGCGCGGCGAGCGGACCGACGTCGACCTGGCAGCGTTCGCCGCGCGCGCGGCCCGCGCTCGTCTCGCGGCGGCTGTCGTCGAGATCCGGGCCGTCCGGGCGCTGTTCGCGATCGAGGCGGGCGACCACGCCACCGGGCTGGCGCTGGCGCGGCGGGCGTCGTTGATGGCGCGCACCGAAGGGATCCCCGACGCGGAGCTGCTCGCCAACCTGGCGCTGGCGCGCGCCCGCCGGTACAGCCGGCAGGCGCACCTCGCGCTGCGCATCGTGGAGGCGCTGGATGCGGTGGCCCCGCCCGGGTGGCGCGCCTGGCTGGATTGGGAGCGCGTTCTCGCCGGCGGCCAGCTCGCCGCGAGCTCGGCCTGGCCCGCGTCGGCGCTGGAGACGCTGCTGCGGGCGGCGCACGCTGGCGACCGGGCGACCTTTGTGCGCCAGGCGGATGCGTTACGCGGTGCGACCGTCCCGCCGCCGCTTCGCCGGGAAGCGGCGATCTTGATCGCCGCGATCGATTCGCACGAACCCGTCGAAGAGACGCCGGCTGGAAACGAGCTCCTGGGGTGGCGCCGGGGCACCGCGCCGCTGCCGCCTGCGCTGTTGCACGGCCTGGCGGTCCAGCCGGCCGCGGCGTGCGTCATCCTCTTGCCGACGGGGGAAAGCGCGCGGTGCCTGCACGCTGGCGCCGCGCTGCTGGACGGGCCCGAGGTCGTCCGGCTCCGGCAGTCGCGCCTGACACACGGGCGCGTCGAGACCGTGCTCGCGACCCTGGCGCTGGCTGGGCCCGGCGGGCTCGACGAGGCGACCTGCTTCGGGCGCGCCTACGGGTTCAACTACGTCCCCGCGCTGCACCGGGGCGTGTTCGACGTGCTGCTACACCGGGTCCGCAGCGCGGTCGAAGACGTCGCGACGATCGTCCGCACGCCCGGCCGTCTGGCGCTGGTCACGACGCGCCCGCTGCTGATTCCCGATCCCCGGACCTCGCGCTCGACCACCGACCGCGTGTTGCGGCTGCTGGCCGAGCACGGCCGGGCGACCGCGAAGGAGGCGGCGGCCCGTCTGGGCGTCTCGCTACGAACGGTGCAGGGCGCCCTAAGCGATCTGGCCGCGTCCCAGGCGTGCGTCGTCGAACGCGACGGGCGGAACGTCAGCTACGCGATCGAGGACTCGATCTTTTCCGAGCCCACCCGCCGCCTGGCGCGTGTTCGGCAGGAGCTGGCCGCCCGTGCGTAGCCGCCACGCGCTCGCGCTCGCACTGGTGGTGGCGTGGCCCGCGCGGGCCGTGCAGGCGACGGTCGCAGCTGCTGTCGCCGGCGACGATCCGATCGCCGTCGCCGAGGCGCTTTTTCAAGAAGGGCGGCGGTTGCTCGAACGTGGCGATGCTCACGCCGCCTGCCCCAAGCTGACCGAGAGCCTGCGCCTGGATCGCGCGACCGGAACGTTGCTGGCGCTGGCGATGTGCCACGAAGTCGACGGCCACCTGGCCAGCGCGTGGACCGAATATCTGGAGGTCATCGCCCGCGCCAAGCGCGACGGCCGCCCCGATCGCGAAGAGGCGGCGCGCCAGTACGCGCACGCGCTGGAAGCGCGGCTCTCGATGCTCGACATCGCGGTCCCCGCCGCGGTCGCGCGAATTCCGGGGCTCGTCGTCCAGCGTGACGGCGTCCCGGTGGAAGCGCCCGCCTGGTCGACGCCCGTCCCGATCGATCCGGGACCCCACGTCGTCACGGCGGCGGCGCCGGGTCGTCAGGCGTTCGCGGCGACCGTCGTGGTGGGCGCCGTCGCCGACCACCAGACGGTCACGGTGCCGCTGCTGGCGCCCGACGACTCCCGTCAGGCGGCTGGTTTCGCGCCGCCGGATGCGGACGCGCCCGCCGGCACCGACCTGTCGCGCGCGGCGAACGCTTCGTCAGCCGACGCTTCCGGGTTCACGGGCACGCTGGTCGGCGCGCTGGCCGCCGGCGAAACCGGTGCGGCCGTGGCAGTTCAGCTCGCGCTGGCGCACCGGACCGGGTGGGGCGGGGCGCTGCGCGGCACCTGCCCCACGTCGGTGCATTACGAACCGGTGGCCGGCGGCGGGGCCGTCGCACTTCATTCATTGGTTTTTCGCGGCTGGGCTTTCCAGACCTTTCGGCCCGACCGCGTGTTCTCGGTGCAGGTCGGCCCCGAGGTGCTGCTGCAGCTCGATCGCGCGGATCCGACCGGGTTGGCAGGCGGGCAGTCCGTCTGGCGCGCCGGTTGGGGGATCGGGGTCGGCGGCGGCATCGACGTGCCGCTGGCGCGCTGGGTGGCGATCGCCGTGCTTGCGAGCGTGGACTATGCGCCGGCGGGGTGGGGCGGCGCGCTGGCCGTTGGTAACCAGGGGGACGTTCTGCGCCCCAGCGCGCTGCGCGTGCTGGTCGCGGCCGGCCCCCGCTTCTCTGTGGATTGGTGATGAGCACGATGAAATCTCGAACACTGACCGGCGTGATCGTCGCGGCGCTCCTGGGCGCGACGGGTTGTGGGCGTGAGCTGGTGGGCGTCGCCAAGCCGGCGACCCTGCTTGCGTGGGAGCCGCAGCCGCACGACCCGAGCGCCCGCATCACCGCCGTCAAAGCCAGCCCGCAGCGCACCTACGTCGGTTTTTCAAACGGCGAGCGCTTCTTCAAACCGAACGGCGCGACGGCCTGGGCCACCTATGACAAGGGTCCGTCTGGGTGCGATCAACCGACGCCCAGAGGGCCCGTGACGCCCGTGACCGCCTTCGCCGTCACCGAGGGGACGACCTTCACCGCGTACGCGGGCACCCCCGGCGCACCTGGACTCTGGCGCTCGCCGGAGGATCGTCCGTGCTGGGCGCAGGTCCCCATCTCGGACGATTTCTGGAGCCTGTCCGTCTCGCCGTTCTCCACGGTCGAGCTGTTCGCCGTCGGTCGCGGCCTGGTCTGGGTGACGCACGATCTGGCCGGCTCATGGGCGGAGAACGGCGCTCCGACGTCGTTCCAGTTCGACGGCGCTGTTCGGGCGACGGCGACGGGCGTCGGGCCGACCGGCGCGCCGCGCGCGTGGCTGGGGGACGCCGCCGGTCATGTCTATTACACGGACCAGGTCAGCCCGCCGACCGCGCCCGAGCAGATTCAATGGCAGCCGCTCTCGCCGGACCCCGGCTTTCCGCGGCGGCCGGTCGTGGCCATCGCCGTCGATCCAGACCGGTCCCGCACGCTCTGGGTCACGCTCGCCGGTCTTCGGCCCGACAGCCTGTGGACCTCCGACGACGGCGTGTCGTGGCGCAACCCGCATGGTGGCGACCTCGACGGGGTGATCGGACGCGCCGACGCGGGCGCCGATGCGGCGGACGGGACCAGCTTCACGGCCGTCAGCCCGGTCCCGGGCGTCGGGGCGGCTTACGTCACGGCGCTGGCTTTGGATCGCAACGGGAACGTGACCGCCACGCCGCTGTGGACGACGGACGGATCCGACGATTGGTGGCGCCTGTGATCGGGGGAGCTCAGCGGCGCACGTCGACCAGGCACCGCAGCTTGAACTGACGTTCGCCGGACGCGCTCACCGTGTACGGCGGGTCGCAGCCTTTCGCCGCGGTCGCCCTGCCGTCCCCACGCGCAACCCTGCTTCGCGGGCTCCCCGGCGCGTGCCGCTTTCTGCTCGGATGCGCCGCGACCAGCTCCGTTCCGGTGCCGTCGGATAGAGCCGCGGGTGGCGGCGCACGCTCGGCGGTCGTCACCGGCACCGAGATCGGCGGCGGCGCAGGCTTCGGTTCATCGGCGGTCGGGTCGGATGCGGCGGCCGACTTCGTCCGCGGTCGGCCCGCGATGGCCAGCACCGTGACCACGGCGCCGGCCAGCGCCCCCCACGCGAGCCGCCGGCGCAAGCGACTGGGCGCGCGCGCGATCGCCGCCGCCACCGAGACCTGCGCCACGCGCGCGTGCAGCGCCTCTCTCTCGGCGGCGAACAGACCGGCGACGTAGACCCCGACGTCGACGGGATCGTCGGTGGCCAGCGCAAGCGCCAGCATCTGTTCCAGGCGGCGGGCCACCAGACCGGCGTCGGTCGGGCGACAGGCGCGGTCCTTCGCGAGCAGCTCGAACATCAGCTCGACCAGCTCAGGCTGAACGTCGTCGCGCGCGTCCCCGAGATCGGGCGGCGGTTCGTTGAGGATCCTGCGCGGCCCCGCAACGTCATCGGTGCCGTCGTAGAGACGCCGTCCCGCGAGGAGCTCGAACAGCACGACGCCGAACGAGAACAGATCCGCGCGCCGATCCGGCTCCTCGAAGCGCAGCCGCTCCGGAGCCAGATAGCCCACCTTGCCCTTGAGGACGCCGGTGGTCGTCCGCGTCGAGCGGCCGAGCGCCTTGGCGATCCCGAAGTCGCTGACGCGCGCGATTCCGTCGAACGCGATCAGCACGTTCTGCGGCGAGACGTCGCGGTGGATCAACTGCAGCAGCTTGCCGTCCGGGCCGCGCGTCTCGTGAACCGCGTGCAGCCCGGCGGCGACTTGCGCGGCGATGCGAAGCGCGACCGTCATCGGGACTTGCTCGCCGCGCGCGGCGGTGCGCGCGATCAGCTCGGCCAGCGAGACCCCCTCGACGAAGTCCATGACCAGGTACGGGCCGGCCTCGTCTTCCCCGACGTCGACGACGCTGACGACGTGCGGATGCCGAACGAGCCCCGCGATCCGCCCCTCGTCCAGGAACATTCGCCGTACGGCGTCGTCGTCGATCAAATGTGGCCGCAGTCGCTTCTGCGCGAACAGCCGCGCGAACCCGCCGTCCCGCCGGACAACCAGGTCCACGCGCCCCATGCCGCCTGACGCGAGCGCGCAGACGACCTCGTACCGCGGCTGCCCCCCGCCGCCCGACCACAACGCCGCCTTTGACACGAGCGGACTATACCAGCCGCTCAGAAGTGGCTGCGACGTGCCGATCGTGACAAAGGCGATCAGCTGAACGCAAATCTGAATGCCCCCGATGAAGCTTTTTCGGAATGCGTGCCCCCGAAGTTGGATGTGGGCGGGGCTGCCCCTGCTCGCCGCGCTGCTCCGTCCCACCGTCGGGTACGCGGACAACCCGATCGTCCAGACGAACTACACCGCGGACCCGGCGCCGATGATCTATGACGGCGTCGCCTACGTGTTCACGGGCCACGACGAGGACGCGACGGTCAACGGGTTCTTCACGATGAACGACTGGAGGGCCTACTCGTCGACGGACATGGTCAACTGGACCGACCACGGCTCGCCGATGAGCTACCACACGTTCGGCTGGGCGAGGGGGGACGCCTGGGCCGCGCAGCCGATTTTTCGGAACGGCAAATTCTATTACTACGCCCCGGTCACCGTCAGCGCGTCGGGCTCCATGGGCATCGGCGTCGGCGTGTCCGACAGCCCGACCGGGCCGTACAAGGACGCGATCGGCAAGCCGCTGGTCACGTCGGACTGCGGTGACATCGATCCGTCGCCGTTCATCGACGACGACGGGCAGGCCTACCTCTACTGGGGCAACCCCAAGTCCTGCTACGTCAAGTTGAACCAGGACATGGTCTCGTACTCGGGCTCGGTGAATCACAGCTCGATGACGACGTCGGCTTTCGGCTCGCGCCCGACGGCGAAGGCGAACTACCCGACGCTGTACGAGGAGGGGCCGTTCTTCTTCAAGCGAAACAGCCTCTACTACCTGGTCTACGCGTCGGATTGCTGCTCCCCCGAGAAGATCGACTACTCAACCAGCTCGACCGCGACGGGACCGTGGACGCATCGCGGGCGGATCTACACCAGCGCGGGCAGCGCCAGCTTCACGAACCAGACGGGGATCTTCGATTACAAGGGACACTCCTACGCGCTCTACCACAACGGCGCGCTGCCGGGCGGCGGCGGGTACAAGCGGTCGGTCTGCATCGAGGAGTTCAAGTACAACGCCGACGGAACGATTCCGACGATCACGCCGACGGCGCTGGGACCGGCGCCGATCGCGAACCTGAATCCGTTTGTCCAGACCGAGGCCGAGACGATGGCCTTTTCGTCAGGTCTCAAGACGGAGGTCTGCGGCGAGGGGGGCATCGACGTGACGTCGATCAACAACGGCGACTACATCAAGGTCCGCAGCGTCAACTTCGGCAGCGGCATCACGTCGTTCGCGGCGCGCGTCGCGGCGAGCGGGAACGGCGGAATGATCGAGCTGCACCTCGACAGTCAGACGGGGCCGACGATTGCCACGTGCGCGGTGACGGGGACCGGCGGCAACCAGACCTGGATGACCACGACCTGCACGGCCAGCGGCGCGACGGGCGTGCACGACCTGTTCCTGAAGTTCACGGGGTCGGGCAGCGGAACTCTCTTCAACTTCAACTGGTGGAAGTTCAGCGGTCCCGGAGCCAGCGACAATTCGCCCGACGGGGGCACGACCCCGGCGACGGGCGGCGCGGGCGGGGCGGGGCGGGGCGGCGCATCCGGCGCCGGTGGCGCGAAGGCGGGGACGAGCGGCGCTGGAGGCGCGCCTTCAGGGTCGGGTGGGATGGTGACCGGCAGCGGCGGCGCGCCGGTCACCGGCACCGGCGGCGTCGGGAGCGGCGGCCAAGCCGTGACGACGGGCGGAACGGGCGGCGGTTCGCCGGCAGCCCGCGACGTTGCGTCCGGGTGCTCGTGTCAGAGCGGCCCGGACGGGGCGCTGGGCTGGTGGTCCACCGGAGGCGTCCTGGCGCTGGCCGCGCTGCGGCTGCGCCGTCGCCCCCGCAGCGCGCCCGTCAGAACTGCGTGATGAACTTCCAGACCTCGGGCGGGCCAAGTCGGCGGCGGGAGCGGCCTCAGCCGTCGCTGGCCAGCGCGCCGAGCTCGGCGTTCGTGTACGCCTTGCCCGCGATGCCATACGGGCCGTCGACGGCGTAGGTCACGTTGACCCAGGTCCGTTCCTTCGGGTGTGTTCCGCCCGACATCTCGTGAATGATCGCGGTGGCGTCCTCGACGTAGCCCGCCTGCGCGTCACGCGTCGAAAACGCGAACGCTGGGAGCTTCCACTCGACGATGGCCACCGGTGTGGGTCGCATCCCGGCGTATGTGCTGCCCTGAGGCATGACCTGCACGAACCCGATCACGTTGGGGGTGATGAACTTGTTCCCGGACAGCCCGTGCCGGGCGAGAAAGGCCTCTGAAAGACGGGCCATGGTGGCTTGTTCGCGTTCCTTGGGAATGACGCCTTCGGTGACGATCAAGGTGAGAGGCATGGAGGCTCCTGTCGGTTGCGGCCGTTGGGATAACGACCGTGATGCGAATCTAGATAACGACCGTTATGTCGTCAAGTGACATCTGGATAACGCTCGTGATGTGGCGTACATAACCGTCGATGTCGCGCGCCGAACAAAAGCTGCGAACGCGCAGCCGCATCCTGGACGCCGCTGGTCGCGCGTTCCGGAGGGGCGGCCTGGGTGGCGTCGGCGTCGACGGTCTGGCCAAGGAGGCGGGCGTGACGTCCGGCGCCTTCTACGTTCACTTCGATTCGAAGGCCACGGCCTTTCGCGAATCCGTCGTCCAGGGCGTCGCCGACGTGACCGCCGGCATCAAGGCCGCCCAGGCCGCGCATGGGCCGAAGTGGTGGCCTGAGTTCGTGCGCTTTTATCTGGGCGAAAGGCGCAAATGCGACCTGTCCGAGAGCTGCGGGCTGCAGAGCCTCTCGGCAGAGGTCGCGCGCGCTGACGAAGCGTCTCGGGCCGGCTTCACGGCCGAATTCGAAAAGGTCTGCATGGCGATCGTCAGCGGACCGGCGGCGGACGACGCGCCGGCGACCCTGCCCGAGGCTCACGCGGCGCTGGCCACTCTGGTCGGCGCCGTGACGCTCGCGCGCGCCGTGAACGATCCAGCGATCGCCAAGGGGATCGCCGACGCGGCCGAGGGTCTCCTGCTGTCGCGGCCGCGCCACGCGGCGCCCGCCGATCAGAAGCGTCGCCGGAGTCGTTCTGGGTGAGCGACCGGGATTGAACCCGCCCCGACTCTGCGTCTCACGTGCTGCCAAGCGCGCAGAGACGGGGCAGAGAGGGACGTATTACCTCGGTTGAGCGTTCGGCCCGGGCATGTTCATCAGCGCGTGGTACTGACTGCTGGTGCCGGCGTCCCACGGGGGACTCGCGAACCCGTTGTCGCCACAGCGGCTGGGGATCACGTCCGGCAAACAAAACACCCCGCCGTTTGCGGTCGTTGGTTGCTTCATTTGCAAGGTCGTCACGCCTAGCTGGTTGCTTCCGTAGACGAAGTGGTGGGTGCTCCCGTCCAGGTCCGTGTTGTAGAACAGCCCGGCGAAACGACTGTTACAATTCATGTCGGTCCCCGTGCCGACCGTACCGGCCCAGCCGCCTGTGGGCGAGATGTTCGCGTCGGTGACATTCCCGCGATAGATCGCGTTATAGAGAATCCACTGGTCTGAGCCGTTGCAAGCGGGTTGGCCCACGAGCCCGCCCACGTTACCGCGGCCGGTAACGTCTCCGACTGCGTAGACGTCGTTGATGAAGAAACCGGTCCCGTAGCCGACGATGCCACCGGCGGGACGGTTCCCGCTGCCCGTGCCGGCCGTCGCGAGCGTCGTGCTGGCCGCCTGGGCGTAGGAGTTCGAGATGGTGGCGAACGAGTCTCCGACCGCCGCAAGGCCAACGAGTCCGCCGGTTCCCATGGTGCCGCCGTTCACCGTGCCCTTGAAATACGACTTCGTGATGTACCCGCCATTCAAACCGCCGACGATTCCGCCCGCATACATCGGGGCGGTCATCGTCCCCTCGACCGCCACATTCTCGATCCCGCAGTTGACGCAGTCGCCAACCAGGCCGCCGACGTCGTAAGTCCCGGATACGTGAACGTTGGTCAGCTTGAGGTTCTTGATCAGCGCGCCTTCGGCGTACACGAACAGTCCGGCCGCCTGACCGATGCTGTCCGAGGTCGTGAGGTTGGAGATCGTGTGATTGCCGCCGTCCAACGTGCCGTAGAAGTACCCGTAATGCCAGGTGAAGCCAGACGCATTGAGGTTTGCCGTCAATAGATAGTTGCCGTAGGCGTCCATGTTCTTGAGGTCTGTCAAGTTATTGATGGTCTTCTGAGGCGCGGTCGAGCCCAGGGCACCCGTCCGGGTTTCGGTCTGTTCCGCACCGTCCGGTACGGCGCCGCACGCGGCGATGTTCAAGATGCCGATCGACATCGCGGCACTCAATACGCTCCTTGTTCGTCCAGTCCATTGCGCGATTCGTTTCATTCTGCTGTCTCCTTGTGCAACGAGCATCCACACACTCTCGGCGCCGTCACCGCAATCAGGCGATCTGTCGACGATCGACCTGACACCGAGCACTCGCTGAACGGGTGGAGCAGTCAGAAATTTCGATTACGGCAGCTCTGATTATTGGCGCGTCCGCTCCCGTTGGGAGGCGTGCTGCCTCTTACGTCGTTGCGAGAGATTGATCGCTAGTTGCGGCGGGTGCGCCGGCGGACCAACTGAATGCCCAGCGCGCCGAGCAGGAGGGCGGGCAGGATCATTTCGTCGCGTGTGGCCGAGCCCACCGTGCAGCTGCAACCGGAGGAGTCGTTTCCACCCGGCATGGCCGTCGAGCCACCGTTGCCAGGCGTCCCGCCCGACGAGCTGCCGCCACTGCCGGACGCGGTGCCACCCGAGCCTCCGCCGGTTGACCCAGGCGTTCCGCCGTGACCCGCCGAGCTCCCGCCACTGCCGCCTTGACCAACGCCGCCGGTTCCAACGCCACCGCCGGTACCACCGCCCACGCCGCCACTGCCGCCCGCCCTGCCTGCGGCGCCGGAGTTACCCCCCGTCGCGGCAGCGCCACCGCCCCCGCTGCCCGCCTTGCCGCCCGCCCCGGACGTGCCGGCAGAGCCGGTAGCACCACCCATACCTCCGCCGGCGCCCGTCGTGCCGCCGTTGCCGAAGTCTGCGTCGAACGCGACGCCATCGAACGGAACGACGACGACCTTGGTGCCGTGATCAGAGCCGGCGGGAATGGAGTTGTCCTTGTCCACATCGGCCACGGCCCAGGTGATGTACATCGGGTGGCCATTCTCCAGCACCACGCCCGGTCGCTCCATCTTGTACCAGGCGGTGCAGGTGGTGGTTCCCTCGTAACAGAAGATCTTCTGGTAATCCCGCGGAGACCACGCGTACCCGTTGTCCTTCCAGCCGGTGATGCCGTCGGGGGAATAGACGTGCCATCCGACACGATCTCCGGAGCCCGAGTAGATGATGTGGTAGGTCCCTCCGCTGCGCCAGATGTGCGGATCCTCTTCGTAAGCGTAGGTTGGATTGGATACGCCCGGTATCGAGCTCCGCGTCGGATAGACGGTGTTGCTGTTTCGCGCCGTGTAGGTCGTCTTGGGCTGCTGCCTCACGTAGTGGCCGCACAGGGTGTCCGCGATCGCGAGGCCACCGTTACGCTCGGTGATCTCGAATTTGCCGTCGTGGCGCTCGACGAAGCTGATGTTGGACATGCCGACGTCGCTCTGGGGTGAGCAACCCGTCCAGGGGCCATCGAGAGAGCTCGATTTGTAGATCGTGAAGGGAACGATCTCGCTGACCACGACCACGTAGCTGCCGTCCGACAGCTGGGCTGCGGAGACGTTGTGCCCCTTGTGCGAGCCGCCGTTGTTGTACACGTAGTCCTGTCGCACGTAGGGGCCGAGCGCGTTGGTCTGGCTGATGGCGTGGTAGGCGTCAGAGCTCGTCCACCCTGGGTTGAAGGACTGATTGCCCGAGAAGGTGCTCATGAACATGTGGTACTTGCCGTCCACCGCCTTGATGATCTCGCCATCCCAGTAGTAGTAGTCCGGGTGAACGCCTGCGCCTTTGGCGCTCTCGATGCCATTGGAGATGTCTCGCGGAAGCACGCCGGTCGCCCCCCAGGTGGCCGAGGTCAGCGGCGCGACCGTGGGGGTCGCCTTGATGTACTGCTCGAACGGCTTGGCGTGCGCCGAAGGGGCGATGCCGAGAGCCAAGCCTGCGGCCGTGGCGAAAGACAACAAGAGGGGGCGAGCAGAACGCATATCCCCCCTTGTCGATGCCCTTCGGATATTGGCAAGGAAAGTTCGGCGCTTGCGTAAGAAGTCTCCGTGCTGCGGGGGACGCCGAAGAACTCGCCTGAGCAGTTCGCATTTTTGGGTGAGCGTCGGGGATTGAACGGCGCGTTCAGGCCCGCGGCGTGATGTCGGCCCCGGCGCGCGTCAGCTGCTGCACCATCGGCTGCTCCATGAAATCGTGGGGAAAGCCGCGTTCGATGGCGCTGGCGCGCTCGAGCTGTCGAGGTGCTGCCGCGGGATCGTGACGTCGAGCGCGCCCAGGTTGTCTTCCAGCTGAGCGAGCGTGCGCACCCCGAGGATCGGGGCCGTCACCGCGGGATTCGTCAGCGTCCAGGCGATCGCCACCTGGCTCGGCGTCTTGCCGAGCTCGGCGGCGACGCGCTTCACCACCTCGGCGATGTCCAGCGCCCGCGCGTGGAGCATGCCGTTGGCGGCGGCGACATTCTTGCGCGAGTTGCTCGGGTCGGGGCTGCCGCCGCCAATCGCGAGATCGGCGCTGGTGTACTTGCCGGCCAGGACCCCACTTGCCAGCGGGGACCAGGGGATGACACCGAGCCCCATCTCCTTCGCCATGGGAATCAGCTCTCGCTCGACGGTGCGCTCGACGAGGTTGTACGGAATCTGCAGGGCGACGAACGGCGTCCAACCCCGGACGTCCGCGGTCGCTTGCATGCGCGCCACCTGCCAGGCCGGCGTATCGGAGATGCCGGCGTACAGCACTTTACCGGCCCGGACCAGATCATCGAAGGCGCGCACGATCTCGTCTGAAGGCGTGAGTCCGTCCCAGACGTGCAGATACAGAAGGTCGATGTAGTCGGTCTTGAGCCGCGTCAGGCTCTGTTCGACGGAGCGCACCATGCTCTTGCGATGGTTGCCGCCGGCGTTCGGATCGTTGGCGCGCGTCGCCAGCGTGAACTTGGTCGCGAGCACGAGCCGCTCGCGCCTGCCCGCCGCCAGCTCGCCAACGAGCTGCTCCGAGGTTCCGTTGGTGTACTGATTTGCCGTATCGACGAAGTTGCCGCCCCGATCGAGGTAGGCGTCGAAGATGCGGCGGGTCTCGTCTCGGTCGGCGCCCCAGCCCCAGTCGGTGCCGAAGGTCATGGCGCCGAGGGCAAGCGGCGAGACGCGCAGCCCCGAGCGGCCGAGCAGGCGATAGCGGTCGAGAGAAAGGTTGTTCGTCATGGTGGCTCTCCTCGGCGAACAACCTACGCGCCGCGGGCGCGCCGGATAATGCTGCATGATCGGCATGGGTCATGTACAAATTCCTACATAATGCGGGCGCGTGATTTCCGTGATCTGAGCGCGCTGGCGGCCATCGTGGAGCATGGGACGTTCGCACGCGCGGCCGCCCACCTGCGCGTGTCTCCGTCGGCGCTCAGTCAGACCATCCGTGGGCTCGAAGAACGCCTTGGGGTCCGCCTGCTCAATCGGACGACACGCAGCGTGGCTCCAAGCGACGCCGGCCTACCTCGCGCGCTTCGGCCTGCCGACCCACCCGCGCGATCTGCATCGGCATCGGTGCATCAATTGGCGCTGGCCTTCCGACGGGAGCCTCTACCGCTGGGAGTTCGAACGCGGTCGCGAGAAGCTGGAGATCGCCGTCGAGGGGCCGCTGATCGTCACCGACTTCGATCTCGCGTTCCAGGGCGCGCTGGCCGGGGCGGGCATCGCCTACGG
>JBJMQQ010000124.1:0-7422 GCA_045802645.1 Polyangia bacterium | reverse complement strand
CCCTTCGGCCCGCGACAGCAGCTCGGTGGCCATCCCGTAGTCGGTCTTGGCGTACTGAGCCGCGTCGACGGTGTCCGCCGTCCGCATCGCCAGCTGCGCTGCCGCGATCTTTTGCTGGGCGGCCAGCTGCTGCGACAGGCGCTCTTGTTCGGCCTGCGCCTTCTGCTGCTCGGTCGTCATCTCTTGTGACAGCCGCTGCTTGTCGGCTTCGGCGGTCTTGCGGGCGTCGACGTACTTTTGCAGGAGAGCCAGTTTCTCTTGCTCGCTGGCCAGATCCTTCTGCAGGCCGGTCAGCTCTTCCTGGGCGTGCGATTCCTGGCTCGAGAGCGATTGAATCTGCGCCTTCAGCTGGTCCTGGTCGTAGACGGCGATCGCCGTCTTCAACTTGATCTGCGCCATCAGCGCGTTGGTGCGCGATTCCTCGAGATCGTTCGACTGCCACTCTTCGTGGGCGGCGGTGCTGCGGCGGTCCGCTTCGGCCATGAGGTCGGGCGAACGCCGGGCGACGTCGGGCAGCTTGGCCTGGTTGGTCTGCCGGAGGTTGTCGAATGCTTCCAGCTCGCGCGGCTTGGGCGGCGTCGCGCAGGCCAGGCCGACCGATCCCAGCACCACGGTCAGAGCGATTGCGTTTCGGGCTCTCACTGGGAGCTCCTCTCGAGCGCCTTCTTCTTGTCGCTGGTGTCCTGCAGCGCCTTGCGCGTCCGCGCGATCTTGCCGTTGAGATCCTTCAGCGTCGATTCGTGCTTCTGCTCTTGGGCACGCAGCTTGGCGACGGTGATCTTGGCGCGGATCAGGTCCTCCTGCTTCAGCGCGCGATCCAGCACCAGACGAACCTCTTCGTACTCGTGCTTGGCCCGGAGGTTCCAGGCCTCGTCCAACCAGGACCGCAGGAGGGTGATTTCGTCACCGACCGCCTTCAACTCGTCGAGGCGTTCGAGATCATTCGCCGACGCGCGCTGCGTATCGATCTGCAACTGCAGGTCGTCCTCTTCGCCGGCGCGCGCGGGCCCACCAAGCGCGGCGCAAAGGCCGATCGCGACGGAAAACAGCCAAAATCTACCCCACCATCTGCCTGACGCGCCGTTGGTCATCGAATTCCCGGACGACCTTAAGCTGCTGGTACTGCAAGTTCAAGAGGGCGCACGCGGTGGTAGTATGCGCGCGTGGACTCCGCGATCGAGGTGCGCTACGCCGGCGTCGTCGTCGGCCGCGCGACGCAAGTGAAGGATTGGAACGCCGAAGGCGCCTTCATCGGGTTCGCCGAGCCGTTGCCGACCGGCACGCGCATCGAGCTCCGGGGCGACGAAGTCCGCTCCGCCCGCGTCGAGGAAGCCATCGAATCATCCGATCCTGCAATCTGCGGAATGCGCGTGTCTTTCTCCCCGTCCCCGTCCCCGTCCCCGTCCTCGCCGTCTCCCGACATCACGTCCTCCGCGCCCCAAACCGCCCAGCCCCAGCAGGGTGGTGGCGGCGGGGGCAAGCGACGCCGGCGCCGGTGATTCGCGCCCCGCGGTTGGCGCCCGGCGCCCCGGTCCGCATCGTGGCCCCGTCAGGGCCCGTCCCGCCCGACGCCTTCGCGGCCGGGCTGGCGGTGCTGCGCGCCCGCTACGACGTTCGCTGGGATGAGGCGACGGTGCTCGCCCGCAGCGGCTTTCTGGCGGGCCCCGACGAGCAGCGGCTGGCGGCGCTCGTCAATGCCTTGCAGGAGCCGGACATCGCGGCCGTGATCATGGCCCGCGGGGGATACGGCCTGCTCCGGCTGCTGCCATTCCTCGACCCGGCCCTGCTCGTGCGCGCCCCGCGTCCGCTGGTCGGGTTTTCGGATGGCACGGCGCTGCTGGCCGTCGCCACCGGCGCGGGCGTCGCCGCGATTCACGGCCCGGTCGTCACCCAGTTGCCCAATCTGTCGTCCGACGATCACGCCGTTCTCTTCGAGCGGCTCGAACGCCCGGGGCCGGCGGTCCTGCTCGACGGCCTGGAAGAGATCGTCCCCGGCCGGGTGCGCGGTCCGTTGATCGGCGGCAACCTGGAGGTCTTTTCGCGGCTGCTCGGGACGCCGTTCGTGCCTGACCTCGACGGCGCCATCCTGTTTTTCGAGGACCTGGGTGAGCGCCCGTATCGGATCGATCGATTGATCACCCACCTCGATCTCGCCGGTGTGTTCAGCGTCGCGGCCGGCGTCGTCCTGGGCGATTTTTCGAGCTGCCGGGAGCCGGAGGCCACGCGCGACGGGACCCCGACCGCCGACGAGGTCCTGGTCGAACGGCTGGGGCGCCTGTCGATTCCCGTCGCGTCGGGCGGCGCGTTCGGCCACGGCACGCGCAACCGTGCCCTGGTCACCGGCGCGCTCGCCGAGCTGGACACCCGCAACGGGACCCTGGTGACCCTGGAAGGCGCCGTCAGCTGATCATCGCGCCGGGCGGCGTGCCGGGCACGGCGGGGTCGGGCTCTTCGATGCGGCCGAACCGTTCTTCGTAGCGGCGCACATTGTGCTCCAGCGCGCGCAGCAGTCGCTTCGTGTGCCGCGGCGACGAGATGATGCGCGCCCGCACGCGGGCCCTCGCCGTCGTCGGCTGGATGTACGCGAAGTCCAGGACGAACTCGTTGTCGTTGTGGTTGATGAGCACCAGGTTCGAATAGGCGCCCTGCGCCACCGGCTCGTCGATATCGATCTGGATCTGTGGGACGCCCGTGTCGCCTGCGCCCGGTCTCGGTTGGTCGGCCATGCACCATTTATAGCGCCGTGTAATATGGGGCGGTGCGCGTGATTGGCCTCGACCTCGGCTCCCGCCGGATCGGCGTGGCCGTCACGGACGAGCTTGGGCTATCGGCGCACCCGCACGCGACGATCGAACGGCACGGCGGCCAGCGGGATCTGGACGCGATCCGGCAGGTCGTGACCGCCCAGGGCGCCAGCCGGGTCGTCATCGGCTTGCCCCTTTCGCCCGAAGGCGAGCGGGGGCGGGCGGCGCTGGCCGCCGAACGCTTCGCCGAGCGCCTGCGCGCCGTTCTGGACGTCCCGATCGACCTCATCGACGAGAGCTTCACGACCGTCGAGGCAACCGGCGTCTTGCTGGAAGCTGATATGTCTCGCGCGCGCCGCAAACAGGTGGTGGACCGGGTGGCGGCCGCGCTGATCCTGCGCCGCTGGCTCGACGCGCGCCGTCCGGGAGGAACGGCGCCTTGAAACGCGAGATGACGCGCGCGCTGACGGTTTTTGCCGTCACGACGGTGCTGGGGCTGATCGCGCTGGGGGTGCTGGTGCGGGTCGCGTGGACCTACGGCGACCGCCCGGGCGGCACCGCCCAGGGGAAGGTCGAGATCGAAATTCCACCCGGCGCCGGCGCGGGCGAGGTGGCGGATCGCCTGGCCGCCGCCGGCCTGATCGGCAATCCGGCCATCTTTCGCCTCTACGCCGGGCAGCGCGGGGTCGCCAGCCGCTTCAAGGCCGGCAAGTACGAGATCGCGGCACCCGCGTCCCCGCGCCAGATTTTGGAGGTGCTGGTGAAGGGCGCCGCCGACGAGCTGGTCGCGGTCGTCATTCCCCCCGGCAAGAACCTGGTCGACGTCGCCGAGATCCTCGACGCTGCCGGGGTCACGCCGCGGGCCGCGGTCCTGATGAAGGCCAGCGACCCGGCATTCGCCGCCGAGCTGGGCCTGCCCGGCGCCACGCTGGAGGGCTATCTCTACCCCGACACGTACAAGCTGCGCCCGCACACGCCTGCCGCGCGGGCGCTGATCCCGATGGTCCGGCGCCACCGCCAGGTCTTCGCCGAGCTGAAAGCGACGCACGCCAAGAACGTCGCCGAGCTGAAGAAGACGCTGGGGTTCGATGACGCCAAGATCGTCACGCTGGCCTCCATCGTCGAGAAAGAGACCGGACGCGGCGAAGAGCGCCCGCGCATCGCCCAGGTTTTCATGAACCGAATGCGGTTCCCGACGTTCTCGCCGAAGCTGCTGCAGACCGACCCGACCATCATCTATGGGTGCACGGTGGCGACGCCGCGCTCCGCCGCATGCTTGAAGTGGGACGGCCGCATACGCCGCATCCAGCTGGACGACCGCGACAACCCGTACAACACCTACACGCACGAAGGGCTACCCCCCGGGCCGATTTCAAACCCGGGCCGGGCCGCGCTGGAGGCGGTGATGGCTCCCGACCACACGCCCTTCCTGTATTTCGTCGCCAAGAACGACGGGACCGGCAGCCATTACTTCTCGAAGACCGTGGCCGAGCACAACGCCGCTGTCGTGAAGTACCAGCGCGGCGGCAAGCCGATGGCGCAATGAGCGCAGCGCCCGCGATCCTCGTCGAGGAGCTGGGCAAGACCTTCTACTCGCCGCCCGGCGTGGGGGAGCTGCTGCGGGGGCGCTTGCACGGGCGGCCGCTGGAGGCGCTGGCGGGCGTGTCCTTCACGGTGGCGCCAGGCGAGATCGCCTGCATCATGGGGCCGAACGGCGCGGGGAAGTCGACCCTGGTCCGCATTCTGGGCGGGCTGCTGCTGCCTTCGACCGGCAAGGCGCGCGTGGCCGGCATCGACGCGGGCGCCGGCACGTCCGAGTTCCGGCGGCGCGTGGCGTTCATCGTCGGGGACGAGCGGAGCTTTCATTATCGGGTCACCGGGCGCGGCAACCTGTTGTACTTCGCGGCGCTTCACGGCATCGCCGGCGGAGCGGCGCGCCGAAAGGTGGACGAGCTGCTCGGGCGCGTGGGTCTGACAGCCGCGTCAGACCGCAGCTACCGCGAGTATTCGCGCGGCATGCGGCAGCGGCTGGCCATCGCGCGCGGCCTTCTCGGCGATCCGGACGTCCTGCTGCTGGACGAGCCGACACTGGGCCTGGACCCGCGGGGCGCCCACGACCTGCGCGGCTTCCTGCGCGACGAGATCGTGCGGGCCGCCGGCCGGACCGCCATCGTCTGCAGCAACGACCCGACCGAGGCGCGGGCCATGGCCGACCGCGTGTTGTTCCTGACGGGCGGGCGCCTGTCGGCCGAGGCGTCTCCCGATCGCATCGAGCAGGAGCTGGGGCTGTGAGAGCCGCGCCCACCCCGGCGGTGATCTGGCCGGTCTGGTTCGCGCGGGTTTTCCGGGCCTTCGTTCGGCGCGAGCTGTCCGCGCTCGGCGGGTACCGGATGGCGTTCTTCATCCGCCTGTTCGGGTTCGCGCTGGCCGTGGGGTCGCTGCTGTTCCTGTCGCGGTTCGTGGGGGCCGCCGCGAACCCCCACCTGGCGGCTTACGGCGGCAACTACCTGGGGTTCGTCGTGATCGGGCTTCTGGGGGCGGAGTTCCAGCAGGTGGGTGTCTCCGTCCTGGCTCAGCGCATCCGGATGGCCCAGATGATGGGCACGCTGGAGGCGGAAGTCGCCACGCCGGCGCCACCTTGGATGGTCCTGGGTGCGCCCCCGGCTTACGAGTTTGGGATCTCCGCCCTGCGGTCGGCCGGCTATCTGGTCGGCGCCAAGCTGCTGCTGGGCCTGGATCTGTCGCGGGTGTGCTGGCTCTCGCTCATGCTCGGGATCCCGTTGATCATCGGGGCCTTCACCGGGTTGGGCCTACTTGCAGCCGGCACGACGATGCTGGTTCGCCGGATGAATCCGGTGTCGCTGGTCATCGGCTCGCTGTCGGTTTTCCTTTCCGGGGTCATGTATCCCGTCACCGTGTTGCCGGCGTGGCTGCGCGGAGCCGGGGTGCTGCTGCCGCTGACCCATGCGCTGGCCGTGCTGCGCGGCGCGCTGCTGGTCGGGGCGGGTCCGGGTCAGCTGCACCGGCCGCTGCTCGCCTTGCTACTCTTCGCCAGCATCCTGGCGCCCATCGGAGTCGCGGTGTTCGCGTACGCTCTGCGACGCGCGCGCAGCGACGGTTCGCTGTCGCATTACTGAATACTTCGCTGTCGCATTTACTAGCGTTCGCGCGTGCGGAAGGCAGCCCACGGCGACGATGCGTCATGCTACAATCGAAACTCGCCGCAATAGACGATGTTGGGCTGTTCGGGCCTGTCGCCGACGGTCCTGTCCCGAAAAAGGAGATCATCCCGATGGCCGTTTCCGAATCGACCGGCAAAGCGGGCGACACCCCGGCGCTGATCGCAAAGGTCGCCGCCCTCCAGAACCTCAAGGAGTACGCCGAGCTGAATTGGGCCGGCACCTTCGAGGACTACCTCTCCCTCGTGCGCAAGAACCCTGCGGTCACCCGCAGCGCGTTCCAGCGGGTCTACGACATGATCTTGTCGTACGGCCAGGAAGAGTACATCGACAACAAGAAGCGGCTCATCCGCTACAACTTCTTCAAGGACGAGCAGCACGGCGGGCGCGATGCCGTCTATGGGCTGGACATCCCGCTCATGCGGCTCGTGAGCGTGCTGCAGAGCGCGGCCCAGCGCTACGGCACCGAGCGGCGCGTGATCCTGCTGCACGGACCGGTCGGCAGCTCGAAGTCGACCATCGCCCGCCTCATCAAGCGCGGCATGGAAGAGTATTCGCGCACGGCGGAAGGGGCGCTCTACACCTATGAGTGGAACCTGCCGGAGAAGCTGGCCCACATCACGGGCGGGCAGACCTGCTTCAAGTGCCCGATGCACGAGGAGCCGCTGCGGCTCATGCCGCCGGAATGGCGAGAGAAGGCGCTGGTCGAGCTGGGCATCAACCAGCCCGGCAAGGCGCAGGTCTACATCGAGGGTGACCTCGATCCGGCGTGCCGCCTGATCTTCCGGGAGCTGATGGCGGAGCACAAGGGCGACTGGGCCCAGGTCGTCAAACACATCAAGGTCCGCCGCATGATCCTGTCCGAGCAGGACCGCGTCGGGATCGGCACCTTCCAGCCGAAGGACGAGAAGAACCAGGACTCGACGGAGCTGACCGGCGACATCAACTACCGGAAGATCGCCGAATTCGGGTCGGACAGCGATCCGCGCGCCTTCAACTTCGACGGCGAGTTCAACATCGCCAACCGCGGCGTCATCGAGTTCATCGAGGTGCTGAAGCTGGACGTGGCGTTCCTCTACGACCTTCTGGGGGCGTCGCAGGAACACAAGATCAAGCCGAAGAAGTTCGCGCAGACCGACATCGACGAGGTGATCCTCGGCCACACGAACGAGGCCGAGTACAAGAAGCTGCTGTCGAACGAGTTCATGGAGGCGCTCCGCGATCGGACGGTGAAGATCGACATCCCGTACATCACGCGCATCTCCGAGGAGCAGCGGATCTACGCGAAGGACTACAACTCCGGCAAGATCCGCGGCAAGCACATCGCGCCGCACACGCTGGAGATGGCGGCGATGTGGGCAGTCCTGACTCGCCTGGAGGACCCGAAGAAGAACCTCTCTCTCGTTCAGAAGATGAAGCTCTACGACGGCAAGGTCCTCCCCGGCTACACGCAGGACACCGTGAAGGAGCTGCGGAAAGAGGCCTCTCGCGAGGGCATG
>JBJMQQ010000123.1:0-12740 GCA_045802645.1 Polyangia bacterium | reverse complement strand
TAGCGGTTCAAGCGCTGGCGCGCAGAACTCCGGCGGCAATAGCGGTTCAAACGCTGGCGCGCAGAACTCCGGCGGCGCACCCGGCGCCGACATCTGGGGCGGCCTCAAGAATCCCCCGGTCAAGAGCACTGGCTGCGGCAAGCCCGCGACCATCACGTCCGCCACGAAGACCATCATGAGCGGCGGCGTTCAGCGGACCTACATGGTCGATGTTCCCGCCAATTACGACTCCGCCAAGCCGTACCGATTGTTCTTTGCCTCCCATGGGCAGGGCAGCACGCTCGCCAACATCACACAATCGAATTATTACGACCTCAAGACCCAGTCGATCGCTGCGAAAGAGCCCGCGATCTTCGTGGCGGGACTGGGGTACGGCGGCAGGCCCGGCACCAGTGGAAGTGCCTGGGGCCAGGCGGACCACGCCTTCTTCGATGACCTCACCAACTACCTGAAAGACAACATGTGCGTCGATACGACGCGCATCTTCGCCATCGGAATGAGCTTTGGCGGAATGCAAACGTACTCGCTAACAACGACCCACTCGAAAATAATCCGGGCAGCCGTCGGGCTCGCCCCGACCAACTTCAATATCTGGCTCCCCGCCGTAAAGTCCACGGATCCGACCGCCTGGATGCAGACGACCGGCATGAGCGACACTACCTGCGCCTTTGTCGCAAGCGAAGCGCAGATGCGCGGGTCGAAATTCATCGCGTTGGAGAAGGCAGCCAATAATGGGTGCACCATCCCGGCGGAAATTCCCACTTGGAAGAGCGGCGCCCATCTCTGCTATGACTTCGAAGGCTGCAAGTCCGGATATCCCCTCAAGGTGTGCACCTTCAACGGCCCTCACACCAACACCAATAGCGACCCCGGCACGAACGTGAATTGGATTGGCGTGGAGTCCTGGAAGTTCTTCATGCAGTTCTGACATTCGCGGGGAAGAGGATCTTCCCCTGACCATCACTGGCCGGGCCGTTGGTGCCTGGGCCCGCTGACGCGATGCAATGGTCCAGAGCGGCGGGAACCACTCTTCCCGCAGTTGCGGTTAGGCCCCGGCCGAAAGGGTCAGGGTATAGATATCCCAGTGGGATCCCGATTCGTGATCGCCTCGGGTCGCACTGGCACCGCCGCAGGCAGCAGGACCGTTGAAACGAGGGATCGGCCCTCATGAGGCCTCGTTCTCGGAAGGAATCCACCGAGACGATGCAGTCGGCAGCTTCGCCTGCCGGCGAGGTGCTCGAATTGTCGAGCATCTACCGACGCTACGGACAATTCGTGTGGGTCAGCTTGCAGCACCTCGGCATCCGTCCGGCGGATCTGGAAGATATCGCCCACGAGGCATTCATAGTCGTGCAGCGCCGCCTGCATACCTTCGATGGGACCAGTCAGATGACGACCTGGCTCTTTGGCATCTGCCTGCGCCTCGCCTCCAATTACCGCCGCCGGCGGCGTTGGAACGTCGAGATTCTGTCGGCGGAACGCACGGATGAGCGACCCGCGTCGTCGATGCTGTCTGATGAATTGCTCATTCGGCGGGAAGACCGTGAGTTCGCCGACCGAATGTTGAACAAGCTGGATGTCGGCAAGCGCGCCGTCTTCGTCATGTTTGAAATCGAGGGCCTTTCCCACGCCGAGATCAGCCGCCTGATGAACATCCCCGTCGGTACGGTGTATTCGCGGCTACACGCCGCCCGGCGCAAGCTCCGGAAGCTGCTATAGCCGTCCTCTATGGTGTAACGACGCGGCATTCGCCACGATCGCAGACCTGATTGTCGCCGCAACCCGGCAAGTTCGAATTGTCCGTGTTGCAGGCGACGATCTCGCTCCAGAAGGGCAGGTGATTGGTCTGGGTGACGTTTTGAAAAGGCAGCCAGACGGGGGGTAGCGAGGGATCGGCGCCGCTTCCGCCCAGCGCCAGGGAGCGTAGATCGATGGCCGACATCCACAACTGGGCGATGCCGCCGTCGGAGGCAGTGCTATTCGACAGCAGGAATCCGTAGTCGATTCGCGAGCTGAAGGTGACGAAGAACACCTTACCGTCGGCCTGGGAAAATGGACTGAACTTGGGCCAGGTGGACGCGACGTCCGTTCCCTGCGACGCGCGCGCGAGCTCGAAGCAGGTGGGACCGGGACAGATCTGATTGTCCACCTGTGCGGATAGCAGCCGCAGACGCGCCGTGGGCGCTGCGTATGCGGAGGTGCCGCGCGGTGCGGCCGCGACCACCAGCCACTGCTCGTCTGGCGACCAGCTGGGATAGAAGTGCTGCAGGGATCCTCCCGCGGTGCCCGGCGCCAACAGATGGCGCAGGCGGGTGGCTTTGCCGGTGGCGGGATCAAGCTCCAAGGTGACGATCTCACCGTCTTCGGGGCGGGCATCAGAGACATCGGCGCTCTGACCGTTTGGGTTCACCGTAAACAACGTGAACGCCACGCGGTTGCCACTGGGAGACCACTCGGGGTGCGTGACGCGCTTTCCGTCGGGGATGAGCGCCGTCGGATTTCCGATGTTCAATAGCTGTCCGGTCGCGCTGTCCAGTACCTGGATCGTCCCATAGTTGGTGGTCAGCACCCGGCTCCCATCGGCACTGAGCGCGGTGAATCGCGCGCGCTTTCCGCCGGAGGAATCGGGGCGGATGGTCGATTGCTCCGGTGCCCGGGTGGGCGCGGCTCCCAGGATGCCGTCCAGATTCGAATCGTCAGCATGATTGACAGCCGCGAAGGAGATCGTCGCGCCGTTCCGGCTGACGCTGTGGCAACCGGAGCACGGCAAGGGATTCGTGGCCGAGGACGGGACGATGAACGGCGTGGCGGTGGACGCTCCGAAGGGCAGCCGGTACGTCGCACCGCCTCTACTGGTCGCGGTCCAGTAGTAGAGCCCGCCGGTCACCGGTGCCGGAGAAAACCGGACGGCGATGGCCGCGGACTCAGACACGGGCCCCCCGACGCCGTCTGTTCCCGCCACGGTTGCGGACAGTTGGGCGTCAGGATGACTGGCGGCGACCGCCAGCCAGCCCGGCGTCGGCAGTAGGAACAGGCAGCGTGCGGCAACGCATTGCGTGTAGAAGTCGTACCTGGAGCTTCCATCGTCCAGGCGGATTCGGAAAAGCGCGTTCGTGCTTTGCCCCCGTGCCCAGTGGAAGCGGATCTCGCCAATGTTGACCGCGTGCATCGCCCCATCGATGGGGTACGCGATACTGGGCGCTTCCCCCGCCGTGGCGGCTCCGCCCATGAACCGTGAAGGCGCGTCGGCGGGGGCGCTGGGGTCGATGTATGGAAAGCGGAAGGGCTGGTCCTCGGGTGGCTCGCGCGCGATGATGTCACGCTGCGGAACTTGGCAGCCACCGGTCGTCGGCAGGATACCGGCAGCGAGTGTCGCCACCAGCAGCAAGCGAGCGAGCTCAGAGGCCGCGGGGTGGTGCTGCAGGCGGCCGTCCTTCATCGCGAAGCTGTTGGTGAAGCTGGCCGGGGCCCGCGTTGGGTACGGGGCGCGCGCCGCCGCGGGCGGCCTCCACCAGCGCGCGCGCGCGCGCCGCGTAGGCGCTTACGGGTCTGCGGCGGTCCAGCGCCGCCGCGCGCTGGGACGCCTCCTCGATCCTGCCCAGGCGACACAGCGCCGCAACGGACAGGAACTCCCGCTCGGGAGAGAGCTGCCCGTCGGGCGCCTCCCGACGATGCTGTTCGAGCAGCGCCAGTGCCCGGGCCGGCTCGGCAGCTAGCGTTTCCCGCGCAGCGTCGATCAGAGCTGTCTCGTGAAGCAGGAACTCCCCACTTGATGGGTCGGGAGACATGGCGATCACCCGGGAATGTCGGGGGTGCTTCACCGGTGCGGGCCGGTCCGCTGGCAGCGGCGAATTCGTTTCGGCGTGCTCTACGGGGGCCGCTACGGGGGACGGCCGCACCCGGTGCTCGACGCCCACCGGTGGCAAAACCGTTTCGCGGGTCAACCCGCTCTGCCGGTCGGCAGCCCGCCAGAGTGCCACGGCTGTGCCCAGCATCGAGACTGTGAGCAGCAAGCCTGCGCAGACCGCGACGGCCCGCGGTCGGCGTGCCCAGAAATCGCGCCACGAAGCGAAAGGACGCTGTGTGACGTGTGCTGGAGCTCGCGCCAGCAACTCGACCGAGGCCTCCAGCCGTGCCAGCTCACTTTCTGTAGGTAGCCGGGCCCGCGGAGCTCCACGCAGCAACCTGGCGGCACCTTCCGGTGCACAAGACGGATCGTCGCTCCACCGTACCGGCGGCTCATCTGGTCTCCCGCCCCTGCTCATCTCACCGCTCCACTCCCGGGATATCCATACGAATTGATTGTATTCCCAAGGTGGGATGAGGTGCCTCCCACCAATCACCTAGCCTGTGCGACTGGTAGATGTCGCGGCGAATGGTGACCTTCACGGTTCCGTCACCGCGCGTTGAATAACCAGCATACCGCTCACCGCCAACCGACTCCCACGCCAATTGAAGCCGCCAGGGCAATCGCGGCCTGCGTGAACACCGTGTCCGCTCCTGGCGGCCTGCCCGCAACGGCAAAGGCCCGGCGCGGCCAGATGTCGGTAGCACCCACTCCTATTTCCAGAACCACCGGCCCAACCAGCTTGACGATCGCCCGGGCCATCGCCGTCACGCCGACCGCCCATTTCTCGCCGGGATCGTCCGGTGCCGGTGCGTAAACCACGACGTGCAGCGCGCTCACGATCCCTCCTGCACAGACCTCCCAGCGGATCACCGGGTTCGGTCGCGCGAAGCAGCCCAAAAACTGCGCGAACGAGAGGCCGAAGGCGAAATCGCCGCCACTGATCCTGGAGCGCTGGTCCGGAAAGAGCCCCACGATCGTGCCGACCGCCCCGTAGCGGCCGACGTCCAGGGTGAGAGCCAGACCTGCTCCAAGCGTCGCCTGGGGTAACAGTCCCCGGCCCGCGATACCCATGGCCGTCGCTCGCGCGGTCCGACCCTCCGCCGGACGACGGGGTGGTGCCTGGTCGGTGCTCGGCAGCGACGGCGGCGGACCCGCCGGGGACGTTGGTAACGCTTCCACGGACGAACGGGCGACGGCGTCGGGATCGATCAGGATGGCGATCGTGAGCGCCGCCGCTGTCGCCAAAGGCCGGCAGTCGGAGGCGCCGCTGGTGAGGACGCGACTGCCCAGCGGCTTGCCTTGCGCGTCGCGCATCACGATCGTCACCCGGTACGAATCCATCTCACGCGCAACCATCGCCTCGATGAAGCTCATGGGCTGTTGGGCGAAAGGGTTGTGTCCCAGCCGTCGGACGGTGTCGGCCTCGATCGTGGATACGTCCGGGCAACCTGTGGCGGACGGCCCGCGCACCCAGGAGAGGCGGACGCCGGGCTGGGCGAGGGGCGGCTCGGGCGAAGCGCCCGCGCCGCTCAGGCCGGCCAGAAGAAGCACGAGGATCTGCACGAGGGGGACGCCTGCGACTGCAAAGGTGTTTGCTTCATTGCGACACCGGCAGCCAATCGGTGAATGTTCGTCGATCGGGGGCCCTTCAAGGATTCTTGCGACCGACGCGCTGCCCCAAGCAACGTACGCGCGTGAAGGGGAGGGTTCACGAACACATAGACGTGTGCGAATGACCCCCCGACGCGTGGCAACCATCATTGCGATTGCAATCTCGCTTGGTCTGGTGGGCTGTGTGCCGTCTGCGCCTTCGGATGAACTTTCGACGGGTACTGGGGCCTCGGGTGGGGCGGGCGCTACGGGGGGAGCAGCCGGCCCGGGCACGGGTGGCGCGCCCGGCAGCGGCGGCGCCGCGAGTGGTGGCAGTGATGAGCCGGGGGCGACCGGCGGAACGACGACGGGCAGCGGCGGCGCTTCTGGCGGGGCCGCGGGGGACTCGGCCGGAAGGGGCGGAGCCGCCGGGGGAATCGCCGCCGGAGGAGCTGCCGGTCGCGAGTGCTCCTCGGGAGCGCTGTTTTGCGAAGGATTCGAGGCACAGGCCGCCGGCGCAGCGCCGGCGGGGACCTGGACACCGACCGTGCGTGGCGGAGGGCAGATCACCGTCGACACGTCGCGGCCGTTTTCAGGTCAAAAGGCCCTTCACGTCACCGGCATGATGAACAGCGACAAGGCGTACATCCAGACGCCCCTGGCGATCAGCGCCACCACCATCTTCGTCCGGTTCATGATGTACACGGCCGGCTATCCCTCCAGCAGCGGAGTTCACACCCGCCTCGTGCGCATCGGGACCGCGGCGGGGACGGCGGCGGGGACCGCAGAGAATTCCTATTCGCTGTCCAGCTACAACGGCACGGCGATCGAGAAGGTCAACTCCATTTACTTGCGCGACACGGGGACACACTTCAACGACGCGGGAAACAAGAACCGTTGGATCTGCTGGGAATTCGAGATCGACAAGACCGGAGGAGCGGGAAAGGTTACGCCGCACATTTGGGTGGATGGTCGCCAACTTTCTCTGTCGGTCGCGGGCAGCGCCAGCCACGGCATGACGTCGCCCAGCTGGGATCCGATTCCCATCGAGGTCCTGGTCATGGGGTTGGATGGCTTCCAGCCGGATGCGGTCCGCGCCGATTTCTGGATTGACGACCTCGTCGTCGATTCCCAGCGGGTAGGTTGTCCAGCCGCGGCGAAGTGAATCTCCGCTGACCAGCGCCTGCGCGCAAAGGCCGATGGCGAGCGTCTGCGTTCCGCGATAGCTCAGACCATCTGTCCTGATCGTTCCCGTAGCCGTGCAGGACGATGATGTACGGGTGCCGGGGGGCGGCAACATCAGGGAGGCGCGATGGCAGCGTGGACGCACTCAGGTCACCCTCGGACCACGACATGGCTGTCAGGGGGATCGACGCCAACCCGAGATCTCGTGGCGCGAGCTCCGGCGCCTGCCGGTCCGGGACATGTGGTATGCGCCTTGCTGAGTTAGCCGGCATGTCGAGAACCAGCGTGAGGGGAGTGGTGGGGGCGGCAGTCGCGGCGGCTGCGCTTGCCGGCGGTTGCGGGGCGCGGTCGCTAGACCCCGGCGCTGACGGCGGCTCGCCCGCCGGTCTGACGACGGGGCTCGGCGGCGGGGCCGATCCGGGCAGCAACAACCCGGGGACCGGCGGTGCAACCGTTTCGGCTTGCGGGCCGGCGACGCTCACCGGCGCCACTGGACAGATCGCGTTCGATTCCGACCGTCAGGACTTCAACCGCGACATCTACACGATGAACGCCGACGGGTCGGGGCTCACGCGCCTGACGACCGAACCGAGCATCGAGAAGGAGCCGGCCTTTTCCCCGAACGGTACGCGAGTCTCGTTTTCGTCGGATCGCAGTGGAACGTTCCAGATCTACCTGCTGGACCTTGCGACCATGCAGGTCAAGCAGCTCACCGACGAGCCCGAGGGTGCCGACGAATCCAGCTTCTCTCATGACGGCTCGCTGATCGCATTCCACCGCGGCGCGTCGGTGTGGGTCGTGCGCCCGGACGGCACGGGCGCGACCCTGGTGGCCACCGGGCTCGACACGTTCAACGCCTACTTCTGGCCGCACTTCAGCGCCGACGACGCCGAGTTGCTGTTCGACCGCAACAACGAAATCGACGCCGTCCACCTCGACGGGAGCGGCTTCCGGCAGATCGTCCAGAACTGGACCACCACCATCAAGTCACCGGCGGTCTCGCCCACCGGCAGCGACGTGGCGTACACCGTCTGGTGCGACGCGCTCTCGGTCTGGACCTCGCCGTTCTCGACCACCACCGAACCGTGCAAGGGGCGCCGCGTGACGCCCGTCGGCGAGCCCGTCTCGCAGCGGCCCGCCTGGGGTCCGAACAACTTCATCGCATACGAGCGGGTAGATGCGGCCACCAACGTCGGATCAATCGCGGTGATCTCGCGGAACGCGGGAAGTGTGCCTTGCCTGTTGACGCCCGACCTGGCCGACAACCGGAACCCCGCTTGGAGGTTCTGAGGCACCGAGCAGGCGGTCGATCCAGTCCCGCGCGCCCTCACGGTGACAGTGACCAGCGTCTGCCGTCCCAATGGAGAATCGTGCTGGCGCGCCCAACCGCCCAGACGTCCGAAGCGCCGGTGCCCCAGATCTCGTGCAGGGTCTCGCCCGTTCCGCTCGGAACGCTGGTCCAGGTCTGGCCGTCCCAGTGAAGAATGGCCCCGTGTCCCCCCACCGCCCAGACATCGCGCGGGCCGCTGCCCCATACGCCAAGCAAGTCAACGTCCGTCTGGTACTGCGCGGAGGAAGACCACGTGAGTCCATCCCAGTGCAGGATGATTCCGCGGCCACCGACCGCCCAGACATCGCGCGGGCCGCTGCCCCACACGTCGAACAGAGGCTTGCGTACACCGCTTGAGGACGCCTTCCAGCTGAGCCCATCCCAGTGGAGCACGACCCCATTTTTCCCGACAGCCCAGACCTCGCTGGCCCCGCTGCCCCACACACCAACCAGGGTTCGGGCGGCGGCGTCCGCTACCGTGGTCGACCACGTGGCACCGTTCCAGTGCGTGATGATCCCGCCGACACCGACGGCCCAGACGTCGTCGCTGCGTCCGCCCCAAACGCCCAGCAGCGCGCCGTCGTGGGTCGCGCCGCTCCGGCTGACCTTCCACACGCCCTGCTGGCGATGCAGGACCATGCCGCGGTTGGCGACCGCCCAGACATCATCGCGGGCCGTGCCCCACACGCCCCACAGGGCCGGTCCATCCTCCGTTGGGCCACGGGTCCAGGTGGTCCCATCCCAATGAGCGAAGGTGCCGGTGCTTGCCGGCATCGACGCTCCGACGACCCACACATCGTCGGCTGCGGAACCCCAGATGCCTGTGTGCAGTCGCTCGGGCGCGAGTGAGCACGGAGTGTCTGGTTCCCAGCACTCCTCGATGGTGTGGGGCGCGGTGCTTGCCGACAACACCACGACGGATCCCAGGAACGCGATGGCAATCCCTTCCTTCATCATGCGCCGTTTCCTCCGTGCGGAGCCCCTGCACAGAAAGGACCACACGACGAAGGGAAGCTATCGGGGGCCCACCGACCAGGTTTTGCCATCCCAGCGCAACACCGTGCCGCTCGCCCCGACGGCCCAGACGTCGTCCCGGCTATTTCCCCAGATCTCGTTCAGCGTCTCGGTCGTTCCGCTCGGAACTGCCGTCCAGCTGACACCGTCCCAGTGCAGGAGAACGCCGCCAAAACCTGCTACCCAGACATCGTCGCGGCCACTGCCCCATACAGACAGGAGATCACCCTCGGTTTGCTTGCGATGGGGAGACCACTTGGTTCCGTTCCAGTGAAGAAGGCTCCCGGCGGCTCCGACGACCCAGACGTCGGCAGCGCCGTCACCCCAGATGTCGAAAAGATTGCTGGTGACGCCACTGGGAAAGGTTGACCAGCCACTCCCGTTCCAGTGACGGATGGCCCCTTTGTGGCCGACGGCCCAAAAATCGTTGGGGCCGCTGCCCCACACGCCCAAGAGTGTCTGCGACTCCGCGCCGGCATCGTGGTCCGACCAGGAGGTGCCGTTCCAGTGCAGCGCCGTGCCACCCGCTCCGACGACCCAGATGTCTCGAGCGCTGCGGCCCCAAATCCCCAGGAGGGGGCCGTGCGAATCGGGCGAATCGGGCGGGGGTCTGTCGATGGTCCAGCCGGTGGTCGTCTGGCGCAGGATGACACCTCCGTCGGCAACGGCCCAGAGATCGCCGCTTCCGTCACCCCACAGGCCCCAGACCGCGGGAAACGGGCCACCAACGGCGGTGGTCCAGATCCTTCCATCCCAGTGAGATAGTGTTCCGGTGCGCGACGCTGCCGAGTTGCCGGCGACCCACACATCGTTGGGCCCGTTGCCCCACACGCCCGTATTGCGACGCGAAGACGCCAAAGGGGTTCGATCGTTGTCCGCGCCCCGCGGTCGCGACATCGCAGCTGTCGGCGGCGCACTCGACGACGCGGCGATGCGACGGACGAGAAGACCACCCGCGATCAGTACGGCCGCGAGACTTCCGGCAAACAGAGATCCCGTCAGGACCGGCGATCGACGTCGGGTCGTCGGTGCGCCTTGCTTCTTTGCCTCGTCCCCGGCGGCGCGCGGTACATCGATCGCCTCGGCAAGAGCGTCGATCTGCTCTCTGGCAGAGGCGAACCGCTGATGGGGATCGCGATGGCACGCCTTCGAAAACCATAAATCGAACGCGGGACCCAGAACGGACCCGCGTTCGGAAGGCGCTTGAAGATCCCCGTGCAACAGCTGCGCGAGGATGACCATGGCGTCACCCCGGTAGTAGCATTCACCCATCAGCAAGCGGTAGGCGACCAGTCCCATCGCGCAGCGGTCGGTGGCAGGCGTCACCGGACCGTTTGCTGCAAGTTGTTCCGGGGCCATGTATTTCGGCGTGCCCAGAATCTGCCCCGTCCCCGTCGCCCCGGTCCCCTCTTCGACCATCTTGGCGATTCCGAAGTCGAGAACTTTGACGATCGACCGTCCGCCTTTGACCGTGGCGAGAAAGAGATTCTCGGGCTTCAGATCGCGGTGAATGATGCCCAGGCTGTGTGCCTTGTCTAGCGCTTGCGCGACTTGCCTCAGCCAGGCGACCACGATCCGGGGCGACGGCAGGGCCACAGTGGCCGCTCGTTCGAAAGTCATCCCGTCGAGCAGTTCCATGACGAAGAAGAAGGTGCCTCCCATCTCGGGTGCCGTGTCTGCGTCGGTCACACGGACCACGTGCTCACTGTCGATGCGTGCCGAGGCGCGCGCTTCACGTTTGAAGCGTTCGACGTCCACGGGCGACGCTCCCACGCCGGCCAGCAGGACTTTCAGGGCCAGATGCTCGCCCGTGCGGACATGCTCGACCTCGTACACCGCTCCCATCCCTCCAGTGGCGATGAGGCGAAGGGGCCGGTACCGCGAGGCGATGATAGGAGGCAGTGCGGGCGAACGGATACAGCACCATACACCGCCGAGACCGCTCGCCTGAGCGGGTCCTGCTCAGGTGCGCCGAACTCGCTCGGTGCGCCGGCCTGCTGCGCGCGCGCGCCTGTCGGATGCGGCCACTTTGTCGTCGATCGTCGTTGGCGCGGCAGTTGCTGCTTCCGGTGCCGTCAGTGACGACAACTTTCAAAAGAAGGAAGGAAAGAACGATGACAAAGCAGCTATTGGTGGGCGGTGTGTTTCTAACGCAAGTGGTGATGCTTTTCGGATGTGGGGGCGACCCATCGCAGCCGGGCACGGAGTCGGAGGCAACCGTCAAGGTGGCGGCGCTCAGGGAAACAACCAGCTGCGATGCCAGCACGCGCTTCTACGTGCAGCCACCGGCACCCGCCGCCGTCGCGCAGATCGAGGGTCTGGTGAAGGCGCGGCATTTCCGCGACGCCGCGCGCGTGGCCGCGCTGGAGGCAACGCCGCAAGCCGCCTGGTTCGGCGGCGGCACGCCCGAGGAGGTCAAGGTCGCGGTGCACGACACGATGAAGCGCGCCGCCCGCGAGCACCGCGTTCCCATCCTGGTCGCGTACAACGTCCCGTTTCGCGACTGCGCACAATATTCTGGCGGCGGCGCAACCGACACGCTCGCGTATGACGCCTGGATCGACGGATTCGCCCAGGGCATCGGCAGCGGACAGGCCGTCGTCATCCTCGAGCCGGACGGCCTCGGCATCATTCCGTACAACACCACGCTCGACGGCCACGCCGATTGGTGCCAGCCCAAAGTGACGGATGCCGCCGGCAACATCGTTCCCGCGCCGGGAGCGAATCCGACCGAACGGTACGCGCAGATGAACCACGCCGTCGACAGCCTGGGCGCCAGCGCCCCCAACGCAGCGGTGTACCTGGACGGGACGCACAGCAGCTGGCTGGGTGTCGGCGAGGCGTCCTCGCGCCTGGTCAAGGCCGGCGTGCTACGGGCCAAAGGGTTGTTCGTGAACGTGTCGAACTACCAGCCCACCCCGCAGCTCACGAAGTACGGCTCGTGGATCTCGAAGTGCATCTACTACGCGAACAACCCCGCGGAAGGTGGTTGGCGCGTCGGACACTACGACTATTGCGCCAGCCAGTACAACCCGGCGAACCCCACCGATCTTTCCACCTGGGGGCTCACCGACCAGTGGTACCTGGACAACGTGGACAACGCCGCGAATCCGCCGGCGGGACCGGAGGCGCTGGCCCACTTCGTGATCGACACCGGCCGCAACGGGCAAGGACCCATGGACGCCACGCCGTTCGGCGCCCCGCCGTACAATCAGCCCACCAACGTCATCGGCGGGCTGAACGGCGGCAACTGGTGCAACGCGTTCGGCGCCGGCGTGGGCCTGCGACCGACGGCGAGCACCGGCGTTCCGCTGGCGGACGCGTATCTGTGGGTGAAGACACCGGGCGCCTCGGATGGATCGTGCGACATCGCGGGCGGGGCACGCGCGTGGGACTACACCGTCTACAACCCGTGGGCCGTGACCGGCGACGCCCAGAATCACTTCGACCCGCTGTGGGGTCTGGTCGATCCGGCGGCGGGGGCTTGGTTCCCGCAGCAGGCACTGCAGTTGGCGACCAACGCCAACCCGCCTCTGCTTCCGTAGTCGGCCGTGAAGCCGGGGGAGTGGATACGCCACGTCGGCGGCCACGCCGGCCGTGAGCTGCGCGTCCGCGTTACGGAGCTGGCGCAGCTGATGGACTGCCCGGCCAACTCCAACGCAGGAAACCCAAACCCGGTCACACCCGAAAAGGAAGCCGAGCTGTACCTCGACCGCAGGCGCCGAATGAAACGAAAGAACAGTTGATCTTGAATCAACTATAGGCCCATAG
>JBJMQQ010000122.1:0-13660 GCA_045802645.1 Polyangia bacterium | reverse complement strand
GGGGTTGCGCTTGGCGCCGAGAGCTTTGTTCATTTGGTGGGCATTCTGATCATCGTCGCAACGTCGTGCCGCGTCTTGCGCCACTATACCTGATCCTTAGCTTGCAACCGCGATGCGACACATCTGGCCGGGGCGCCCCTACCCGCGCGGCACGACGTACGACGGACGCGGCACCAACTTCGCCGTCTACTCGCGCGTGGCCACGCGCGTAGAGATCTGCCTTTACGACCGCGAAGATCCCCGGCGCGAAATCGAGCGCTTCGATCTCCCGACCAATACCGGCTTCACCTGGCACGGCTACGCACCCGACCTCAAGCCGGGCACGCTCTACGGCCTGCGGGTCCACGGCCCCTGGGCGCCGAATCAGGGGAGCCGCTGCAACCCGCACAAGCTCCTGGTCGACCCTTACGCCAAGGCCCTGTTCGGCGAGGTCGACTGGAAAGAGCCCGTGATGGGCTACAAGCAGGGCGACGACGAGAACGCCGACCTCGTCATCGACCAGCGCGACAGCGCAGCGGGCGTGCCCAAGAGCGTCATCGTCGACGACACGTTCGACTGGGGCAACGACAAGCCGCCCGAGACGCCCTGGCGCAACACGATCACCTACGAGACGCACGTCCGCGGCATCAGCAAGCTGCACCCGGCCGTCCCGGAGGAGCTGCGCGGAACCTACGCGGGCCTCGCGCACCCGGCGGTCACCGACCACCTGAACAAGCTGGGCATCACGGCGGTGCAGCTGCTGCCGATCCACGAGTTCGCGGACGACGGGTTCCTCGAGGACAAGTCGCTGCGCAACTACTGGGGCTACAGCACGCTCAGCTACTTCGCGCCCGAGCAGCGGTACATGGCGGGCAAGGAGCCGGGCGCGCAGGTCGGCGAGTTCAAGTCGATGGTGAAGGCGCTGCACGCCGCCGGCATCGAGGTGATCCTGGACGTCGTCTACAACCACACCTGCGAGGGGAACCACATGGGCCCCACGCTCAGCCTGCGCGGGATCGACAACGCCACCTACTACTGGCTGATGCCCGACCAGCGCTACTACCTGGACTTCACCGGGACGGGCAACAGCGTCAACGCCTCCCACCCCGAGGCGGCGCGCCTGATCGTCGATTCACTGCGCTACTGGGCCAACGACATGCACGTCGACGGCTTCCGCTTCGACCTGGCCGCGACGCTGGGTCGGGTCGGCAAGGGCGAGTTCAGCCCGACGGCGCCCATCTTCCAGATCATCGCGCAGGACCCGCTGCTCTCGCGCGTGAAGCTGATCGCCGAGCCGTGGGACACGGGCCTGGGCGGGTACCAGGTCGGCAACTTCCCCGAGCCGTTCCACGAGCTGAACGGCAAGTACCGCGACGCCTGCCGGCGCTTCTGGAAGGGGGACGACAACCTCGCGTCCGAGGTCGGCTACCGGCTGTCGGGCTCGGCCGATCTCTACCAGGGCGAGCGCCGGCAACCGCAGGCCAGCGTCAACTTCATCACCGCCCACGACGGCTTCACGCTGTGGGACCTGGTCAGCTACAGCGAGAAACACAACGAGGCGAACGGCGAGCACAACCGCGACGGCGCCGACGACAACCAGGCCTGGAACTGCGGCGCCGAGGGGGAGACGGACGACGCCGGCATCATCGCGCTGCGCGACCGGCAGATGCGCAACATGATGGGCACGCTGTTCCTGTCGCAGGGCGTGCCGATGCTGCTGGGCGGCGACGAGATCGGCCGCACCCAGCACGGCAACAACAACGCCTACTGCCAGGACAACGAGCTGTCCTGGTACCACTGGGACCTGGACGAGCGGCGCAAGAAGCTGTTCGACTTCACGCGCCGGATGATCCGGCTGCGCAAGCGCCACCAGATCCTGCAGCAGCGCCGCTTCTTCGTCGGGAACTACATCTGGGAGTCGCAGTCCAAGGACCTGGCCTGGCTGCGCCCCGACGGCGTCGAGATGACGCCCCAGGACTGGCAGAAGCCCTGGATCCAGGCGCTGGCGATGGTGCTGGGCGGCGACGCGATCCCGATGGTGGACGAGCGCGGCGAGCGGATGCTGGACGACGGCGTCCTCATCCTCATGAACGCGCACCACGAGCCGATCGAGTTCAAGCTACCCGCCGAGGCCGAGGGCGGCCCCTGGCTGGTCGAGATCGACACGTCGAATCCCGACAAGGAGGCCGACGTCGCCTGCAAGGAGAGCTACAAGGTCGGCGGGCGCGGGCTGGCCGTCCTGCGCCAGCCGCTGGACACGAAGGTCGCCCGCGAGGCGGCCGCGGCACCCGCGCGCGTGGTCAAGAAGGAGGCGCAGCGTCGGCGCCGCCGCGCCGGCGTCGTGATCCCGCTGTTCTCGATCCGCTCGGGCAAGGGCTGGGGCGTGGGCGACATCGCCGACATCCCGCGCTTCGCGAGCTGGGCGGGCCAGGCGGGCTTCTCGGTCCTGCAGCTCTTGCCGGTGAACCCGACGTCGGGGGTGGACCCCAGCCCCTACTCGTCGGTGTCGGCGTTCGCGCTGGACCCCGTCTACCTGGCGCTGGACGAGTGTGAGGACTTCCAGTCCGCCGGCGGGCGCGACAAGCTGCCGGAGGCGCTGCGCAAGCGGCTCGACGAGGTCGAGCACGCCGAACGGGTCGACTGGAAGGGCGTGCGCGAGCTGAAGAGCGCGGCCGTCGACCTGGCATTCCAGCGTTTCTGGAAGGAAGACTGGGACAAGCGGACGCCGCGCAGCCGGCAGCTGGCCGAGTTCATGCGCGACAACCGCGACTGGCTGGACGACTACGCGCTGTTCGCCGTGTGGCACCGGCAGACGAACAAGGCCTGGACGGACTGGCCCGCCGGTCCGCGCGACCGCACGCCCGAGGCGCTGGCCCGCGTCCGCCGCGACGGCGGCGTCGAGCTGCTGCGCGAGGCCTGGTTGCAATGGCAGCTGAACCGACAGTGGCGGCGGGCGCGGCGCCAGGCCAGCGTGGAGGGGGTGGACCTGATGGGCGACCTGCCCTTCATCGTCGGCGCGGACTCGGCGGACGTGTGGGCCAACCGCGCGCTCTTCCGCAACGATCGCCGGCTGGGGACGCCCCCGGACGACTTTTCGGAGACGGGCCAGGACTGGGGCTTGCCGGTGTACGACTGGGAGGCCATGCGCCAGGACGACTTCTCGTGGATGCGCCGCCGCGCCCAGCGCAACGGTGAGCTGTTCAGCGTGTACCGGGTGGACCACGCGATCGGCTGCTATCGCGAATATTCGCGGCCGGCCGACGCCGGCCATGGCAAGGAGCTGCCGCCGGGCGAATTCTGGCCCGCGGACGAGAGCGAGCAGATCCAGCAGGGCGAGCGGCTGATGCACATCATGAGTCGCTTCGGCGAGGTGATCGCCGAAGACCTGGGCACCCTGCCCCCGTACCTGCGCCCGTCGCTGGAGCGGACGGGGATCGCCGGGTATCGCGTCCTGCGCTGGGAGAAGGACCAGGACAAGTACCGCGACCCGGTGAGCTGGCCGGAGATCTCGGCGGCGACCAACGCGACCCACGACACCGACACGACCGCCGAATGGTGGGACAAGCTGACCCCGGACGAGCGCAAGGAGCTGCAGACCATCCCGGCGCTGGCCAACGTCGACCCGGCGGCGCCGTTCGGGCCGGAGGTGCGCGACGCGATCCTGCGCGCGCTTTACGGCGCCAAGTCGACCTTGACCCTGGTCACGCTGGAGGACCTGCTGGGTGGCCGGGCCCGTATCAACGACCCGACCGTCACGGACGGGACCAACTGGACGTATCGGGCCCCCAAAACGATCGAGGAGCTGGAAAACGACGGCGAAACCACCCAGCGCCTGGCGGACCTGGCGGCCGAAACCGGGCGGACCTCACGCGCGTTGAAGTCCGACCATTGACTCGCCGGGCTGCGGGATCACCTTAGGTTCCGCAATGACAGGCGCGGCAGGCGGGCGTCGTTTCCCCATCGGGGCAGAGCTTCTACCGAACGGCCGCGCGCATGTCCGCGTATGGGCGCCGGCGCACCAGCGGGTGTCGGTCGTGCACGGCCCCAATCTGGACTGCGGCGCCCCGCTGACCGCCGAGAAAGACAGCGAGGGGATGTTCTCGGGCGTGATCGACGGGCTGGCGGCGGGCGGCCGGTACGCGTTCCGTCTGGACGACGACCCGCACCCGTATCCCGACCCGGCGTCGCGCTTTCAGCCCGAAGGCCCGCACGGCCCGTCCGAGCTGGTCGACCCCAGGACCTACGCCTGGACGGACGGCGCCTGGAAAGGGATCGCCCCGCGCGGCTCGGTCCTCTATGAGATGCACCTCGGGACGTTCACGCCCGAGGGGACCTACGCCGCCGCGACCGAGCGGCTGTCGATGCTGGCGGACGTCGGCATCACCGTGATCGAATTGATGCCGGTCGCCGAGTTCGCGGGGCGGTTCGGCTGGGGGTACGACGGCGTCGACCTGTGGGCGCCGACGCATCTTTACGGCCGCCCGGACGACCTGCGCCGCTTCGTCGACCGCGCGCACGCGCTGGGGATGGGCGTGATCCTGGACGTGGTCTACAACCACTTCGGGCCCGACGGGAACTACCTGAAGCAGTTCTCGAACACCTACTTTTCCGACAAGTACGAGAACGAATGGGGTGAGCCCATCAACTTCGACGGACCGGGCTCGGCCGGCGTGCGCCAGCTGTGCGTCGAGAACGCCGGCTACTGGGTGGAGGAGTTCCACCTCGACGGGTTGCGCCTGGACGCCACCCAGCAGATCTTCGACGCGTCCCCCGATCACCTGGTCGCCGCGATCGCGCGGCGCGTGCGGTCGGCGGCTGGCGGGCGAGGCTGCCTGCTGGTCGCCGAAAACGAGCCGCAGGAGACGCGGATGGTGCGCGCGCCCGAGGCGGGCGGCTACGGCCTGGACGCTCTGTGGAACGACGACTTCCACCACAGCGCGCGCGTCGCGCTGACCGGCCACAACGAGGCCTACTACTCCGACTACCGCGGTACGCCGCAGGAGATCCTGTCGGCGGTGAAGTGGGGCTATCTGTACCAGGGTCAGCGGTACGCGTGGCAGAAGAACCGCCGCGGGACCCCGGCGCTGGACCTGCCGGCGACTTCCTTCGTCACGTTCCTGGAGAATCACGACCAGGTGGCGAACTCGATCCGCGGCGAACGGCTGACGACGCTGACCTCGCCGGGGATGCTGCGCGCGATGACCGCCGTCATCTTGCTGGGGCCGGCGACGCCCATGCTGTTCCAGGGGCAAGAGTGGGGATCGACGCGGCCGTTCGCCTACTTCGCCGACCACAAGCCCGAGCTCGCCAAGGCCGTCAACGAAGGGCGGCGCAAGTTCCTGTCCCAGTTTCCGTCGGCCGCGACGGAACCGGCGCAAGCCCAGGTGCTGACCCCGCACGACGAGGCGACGTTCGCCGCCTGCAAGCTGGACTGGGCGGAGCGCGAGCGCAACCAGGGGTGGCTGGCGCTGCACCGGGACCTCCTGCGGCTGCGGCACGACGATCAGGCGTTCGCGCGCGGCGACTGCAGCTGCATTCACGGCGCGGTCATCGATCGCGACGCGCTGGTGCTGCGGTTCGCCTGTCCGACGGGTGATCGCCTGCTGATCGTCAACCTGGGGCGTGACCTTTCGTTGGGCTCGATCGCCGAGCCGCTGCTGGCCCCGCCCTACCGCCACCGCTGGCGGACGTTGTGGTCCAGCGAAGACCCGCAGTACGGGGGCCAGGGAACCGGCGCCGTCGAGAGCGACGCCGGGTTCAGCATCCCTGGACAGGCGGCGGTGGTGCTGGCGCCCGAGGCGATCTCATGAGCAGCGGGGCGCCGTCGCGGCGGGGCTGGCACCAGGGGGAATCCACCGACGCGCTCCTCGGGCGCGAGTGGCTGCTGACCAACGGTCTGGGCGGCTACGCGTCGGGCACGATCGGCGCCGCGCCGACCCGGCGATCGCATGGGCTGCTGGTCGCCGCGCTGCCGGCGCCGCTCGGTCGCACGATGATGCTGAATCACCTCGCCGAGACTCTGCTGCCCCCGCACGGCCCGGAGCTCCGCCTGGCCGGCGTCGAAGGACCGGCCAGCGCGTTGCTGCCGGAGCACCTGGTCGAGTTCTGGATCGACAACGGGCGCCCGGTCTGGCGGTTCGAGCACGAGGGCATCGTTCTCGAGAAGCGGATCGTGGTCACGTACCGGCAGAACACGACGCGCGTGTCGTACCGCCTGATCGAAGCGCCCGGTCCCGTGAAGCTGCGCCTGGAGCCGGCGGTCTCGATGCGTTCGCACGAAGGGGCCGTCGACCAGCCGACCGGCACGTATCAGGTGAAGGCCGCCGGCGACGGTGTCGAGGTCACGGCAACCGACGGCACCGGCGGCCTGCCCGCGCTGCGCTTGCAGGCCCGCACGGACAAGGCCGTCCCGATGACGGGCGCGGAAGGGACGCTGGACGTCGTCTATCGCATCGAACGGTCGCGCGGGTACGAATGGCGCGGGCCGCTGCGCACGCTCGGGTGCTTCGAGCTGACGATCGCGCCGGGCGGCAGCGCGCACTTCACCGCCTCGACCGAGGCGTGGGAAGGGCTGCGCGAGCTCGACGCCGATCAGGCGATGGCCCTGGACGACGAGCGGCGGCAGCGCCTCATCGCGCAGGCGTACCCGGCGCTGCAGCACGGGGTCGGCGCCGAGCTGGTGCTGGCCGCCGACCAGTTCATCATCACGCCCCGCGTCCGCCCGGCAGACGAAGCGCGCCTGCACGCCGAGGGGGACGAGGCGCGCACGATCATCGCCGGCTACCCCTGGTTCACCGACTGGGGGCGCGACACGATGATCAGCCTCGAGGGGCTGACGTTGCTGACCGGGCGGCACCCGGAGGCGCGCAGCATCCTGCACACGTTCGCCAAGCACATCCGCGACGGCCTGATCCCGAATCTGTTCCCCGAAGGCGAGACCCAGGGCCTCTATCACACGGCGGACGCGACGCTCTGGTTCTTCCACGCGCTGGACCGGTACGAACGGACGACGGGCGACGCCGACACGCGGCGCTTCCTGATGCCCAAGCTGGTCGACATCGTCGAGAAGCACTTCGCGGGGACGCGGTTCGGCATTGGCCTCGACCCGGCGGACGGCCTCTTGCGACAGGGTGCGGCCGGATACCAGCTGACCTGGATGGACGCCAAGGTCGGCGACTGGGTCGTGACGCCCCGCCGCGGCAAGGCGGTCGAGATCAACGCCCTCTTCTACAACGCGCTGATGCTGCTGGGCGGCTGGCTGGGGGACGAAGAAGCGGCCGGGCGACACGACGGCTGGACGCTGCGCTCCGAAACGGTGATCGCGGCCGCCGCCCGCCTGCGCGAAACCTTCAATCACCGGTTCTGGAACCCGCGGACCGGGTGCCTGTTCGACGTGCTGGACGGCGAGCCGGACCATCAGGGGGAGTGCGACGACGCCAGCATCCGCCCCAACCAGGTGCTGGCGATCGCGCTGACCCATCCGGTGCTGGATACGGCCCACTGGGTTCCCGTCCTGAACGTCGTCCGCGAGCAGCTGGCCACCCCGTTCGGGCTGCGGTCGCTGGCGCCCGGGCACCCTGACTTCAAACCCCGCTACGACGGCGACCTGCGCGCCCGCGACGCCGCCTACCACCAGGGGACGATCTGGGGCTGGCTGATCGGCCCGTTCGTCGACGCCTGGCTGAAGGCGTTCCCCGAAGATCGGCAAGGCGCCCGGCGGCTGCTGGACGGGGTCGACCAGGAGCTCTCGGACGCCTGCATCGGCACCATCAGCGAGATCTTCGACGCCGAGCCACCGTTCCTGCCGCGCGGCTGCACCGCTCAGGCGTGGAGCGTCGCCGAAGTGCTGCGCGCCATCGTCAAGACCACATCATTGGTTTGACGGCGGCGGCAGCTCCCCGTCGGGCGGCAGCTGAAACTGTGCAGCGGCGGCCTTTTGCTGCTGTTCCATGAAGTACTTCTTGAGCTTTGGAAACGACGCGAAGATGGCCGCGTAGGTGACCAGCACGACGACCAGCACCGGGCCGCCCGCGGCGATCCCCAGCACCGGGGCCAGCGGATACGCCAGCGCCGGACGGCGCGCGGCCGCCCGGGTCGCGAAGCCCTTGGCCGCGCGCAGGGCCGCCACGCGCTTGGACAGGAACGGGTGGGTGGCGTTGAGCTCGTAGATGGCCATCCAGAACCGACCGGTCTCGCCGACCTGCTCGACGAACGCGTCCAGGTTCACGCGCCGCCCTGCCCGGCCGCCCGCCGCCAGGACCGCCAGCGCGCGCGACGAGACCTCCAGGCTGTCCGTCACGGCGTGGCCGCACAGGTCGCAGGTGTACTCGCGGGCACGCGAATACGCCGGCCCCAGGAGGGGAATGATCCGGGAGGGCAGCAGGAACCACTGCCAGGCCAGGTGCCCGGCCGCCAGGTGCCCGATCTCGTGGCCGATGACGAAGTCCAGCTCGTTCACCTCACCGGGCGCGCCGACGTCACAGGCGTCCAGGAGATCGGAATAAAGGATGACGAAACGGCGGCTGAGGAGCTTGGTCGCGAAGGCGTTCAGGATCCCGCCCGCCTGGACGACATAGACCTCCGGCGTCGCGCGCAGGCCCAGCTTGCGCGAGGACTCCTGGACCTTCTGCCAGATCTCGGGGAGCTGCGTGCTGCTGACGCGCACCCCGTTGCCGGTCACGTGGGCGAGCAGCAGCGCGTGGGCCATCAGGACGCCGACCGCCACCAGCAGGCTGTACGCCAGCCCGATGACGCTGATGCAGATGACGAGCCAGGCGACCGCCGAAATGGCGGCCGAAATCCCGAACAGGACGCGCTCTTTGTGGGTCCGCAGCTCTTTGGCGTTCATGGGGCCTCCCTGCGGTCGAAACGTCGGGGAGGCGGGATCTTCTCGATTTACTGCGCGCCCACCGCCGATTCCTGGGCCAGCGCGCGACGCCAGGCCCGCGCCAGACGCCTGGCGCCGGCCTCGAACGCGGTCGCGGGGGCCGCCGAAAAACAGAGGCGCACCGCCAGCGGGCCTGGCGCCGCATTGGGCCGAAACGTCGAGCCCGGATCGAACGCCACGCCTTGCGCGATCGCCTGGCGAAGGAAGCTCACCTCTTCGATGACGGGCCCGCCCGGCGGCGCCTCGGCCCAGACGGCGAATCCACCGGCGGGCGTGGTGAACCGCCAGTCGGGCAACGCCGCGCGCAGCGCGCGCAACAGGAACGTGGCGCGGCGGCGGTAGAACCGGCGCAACCGCACGAGGCGGGCGTCCCAGTCCACGCCCGGCACGTCGGCGTCGCCCAGCAGGTAGGCCTCGGCGATCGCCTGCCCCAGGCTGCTGGCCTGGAGATCGGTTCCCTGCTTCAAGCGTAGCGCCCGGTCGCGCAGCCGGCGCGGCACGACCAGCCAGCCGATACGCAGCCCGGGCGACAACGTCTTCGACAACGTCCCGACGTGCAGCACCCGCGCGGGTGCTTCCGCCAGCAGCGGCCGCGGCGGCGGGCCGTCGAAGCGCAGCTCCGCGTAGGCGTCGTCCTCGATGATCGGGCCGCGCGCGCCCAGCAGCTCGGCGCGCTCCGCGTCCGCCAGGGCATCGCCGCGCGGATTGTGCACCACCGGCATCGCGTAACGGACCCGCGGCCCGCGCCATTGGGGGACGGGAACCAGACGCCGGGCGCGCATCAACTCCAGCGCGGCGGGGTACGTCTCCGCGCCGACACCCACCGCGTCGCCGGCACGCGCCGTCAGCTCCAGTGCGAGGGCGATGGCCTGCTGGGCGCCGCTGGTGATGATGACGTCGTCGGCCTGCGTGTCGGCGCCGCGCGCGCGAAGCCGGGCGGCAACGAACGCGCGCAATCCGTCCGACCCTTCGGCCCACCCATATTGCAAGGCCGGCGTCCCCGCCCGCCGCAGCACGCGCAGAAACGCGTCTGCCAGCTCCCGCTTGGGAAACTGCGCCTCCGACGGCAATCCGCCGGCGAGACCGATGACCCGGGCGTCGGCGGCGGCCGCGCGCAGGAGGTCGTCGATCGGCGTGCTCACCCGATGAGACTAAGCAGCGTTGGCGGCGGAGGCGAGACCGCAACGCTCGAGCTGCGGGCACGCGCCCGCCCCTGGCACCTGCACGCGGCAGCCTCAGGTTTCCAGCTAGAGGAGGACACCATGGCGCGACGAGGAACCGTCAAAAATCGGAAGCAGTACAACGCTCTCAAGCGCAAGGGGATGAGCAAGCAGCGCGCCGCCAAGATCAGCAACGCGGGCAAGTCGGCCAGCCGCAAGGGCGGCCGGAGCTCCCACAAAGGACGCAAGCGCCGCTGACGCGCCTCGCGCCCGTCAGAACGCGTAGCCGACGCTGAATGTGAGGTCGAACCGGGTGACGCTGGAGATCACGCCCGCGATGGCGTTTCCGCTGGAGCTGGTGATCTTGCTCCAGAGGAGCTCCGGCGTCACCGCGACGAACAGACCGCCGACCAGCAGGAGCTCGCCGCGGAGCTGCCCGGCGATGCTCGGCATCGCGATCGCCCCCGACGTCGGTACATGGCTGACGGTGAAGGGGTTCCCTTCGTCGAGGCCCGACCAAAAGACATAACCGCCCTCGACCCCGGCGCCCAGCTTCAGCGCCGGCGTCACGCCGTAGAGGTACCGAACGTACGCCAGCACCGCCCAGAACGCGGAGGTGCCGCTGGTGCCCTTGAGCTCCGGGTGAGCGGTCGTGTCGAGCCGCTTATACGGTAGCCGCGCGTAGCCGACATCGACTCCGAGGGCCAGCTCGCCCGCGGGCAGCGCGATGGCGTACCCGCCTTCAATATTGGCGGCGAACAGAGAGGGGACTGTCACCGGGCTGCCCGAAAGAGTGGCAAACGCCGGCCCCATGCCGACCGCGACCTCCCAGGCTCGTCGCTCGTCGGCCGCCGCCGGCGGCGGGGTGACGACCGTTCCGGGCGTCGGCTCGGAAGGCGCGGGCTGTTCACTCGGCGGCTCGCGATCGGGCGTGTCGACGTGCGGCGGCACGTCGGTCGGCGGCTTCTGCTTCGCTTCCGCTTCCTGCTGCAGCGCCGCCTGCAGCTCCTTCATGCGCCGCTCGACGTCGTCCCGATTGGCGGCCTTGGGCGCCTGTTCGAGATAGCGTCGATAGAAGAACAACGCCCGCTCCTTGTTCCCGAGCTGCCGGTGCGATTGCGCGATGTTGAACAGGAAGATGGGCGACGGATCCAGGTCGTACGCCTTCTCGAAGTCGCCGATCGCGTCCTGGAAGTGCCCCAGGTTGTAAAGCTTCGCGCCCCGGTCGAAGTGCGCCTGCGCCGTGTCGGCGTTGTTGCCGCTCTCGGCGCGCGCGCCCGTCGCTGCCAGCAGCGCAGCCGCGCAGACGATCGTGACGATGCCGGCCTTCATTGGCGCGGCATGATACTGGAAAATCCGCTGGGCAAAGCCCGGCTCTGTCATCGCGCACATCCCTGTTGCACCGAGTCGCGGTTTGCTGGCAAGCTGCGCGGGCGCGAGGGCGCGGAATGCGTGACAAGCGCTTTAGAATCAGCGGGTTGGGGACTCTCGGGAACGCGATCGCCGCGGTTGCGATCCTGAGCGGCTGCGGGCATCCCGCCGCGCCCCCGCCGGCGACGCCCGCGACGCCCCCGGGCCCCTGCACGCAGCCCGAACCGCTTCACATCAGCCTCAGGGCCGACGCGCACCTGAATCCCAGCGAGCGCGGCGAACCGCTGGCCACCGTGGTGCGCATCTATCAGTTGAAGGGGACCGGGAAGATCACCGTGGCGTCGTTCGACGATCTGATGGACCACGATCGCGACACGCTGGGCGAGGACTTCGTCGCCGTCCAGGAGGTCACGATGAACCCGGGGACCAAGCTGGACCCGCCTCTTTTCCGGGCGTCCGACGCGACGCACGTCGCCGTGGTCGGCCTCTTTCGCCGCCCCAGCAGCACCACCTGGCGCGCGATCGAGAAGCTCCCCCCGGCCGATCCGCAGTTCTGCCACCCGGCGCCACCACCGGATCCCAAGAAGACGAAGAAGCCGGCGCCCCCACCAAAAGATCCGACACTGCGGTTTTCGCTGGAAGAAAATCGCCTCAGGACGATTAAAACGCCATGAAGCCGCCGCAGAGGGTCGTCTGGTCAGAGGGGATGCTCGTATCTCCCCAGCATTTGCAGCAGCAGGACCTCTATCACGAGCGGCTGCTGGACGACCGGATTGCGGCCTTGTCCCCGTACCGGTGGGGCGTCGTCTCCGTCGAGCTGGACGCCGGCGGGCTGGGCTCTGACCAGCTGCGGCTGACCCGGTTCGTGGGGGTGTTGCCCGACGGTCTCTACCTGGGTTTCGAGGGCAAGGACCCCGAGTGCCCCGCCGCCCGCCCCATCGGCGAGCACTTCAGCCCCACCCAGCCGTTCTGCGAGGTATTTCTGGCCGTCCCCAAGGAGCGCGAGGGCGTCCCCAGCGTGGCCACCGACCAGCTCACCGGCACGGCGGCGGACGCGACCAAGGCGGCGCGGGCCCGTTACCGCGCCGCGACCCGCAGCGTGGCCGACCTGACCGGCAACGCCGCCGACCTGCAGATGGCGTTCGCGCGCCGCAACGCCGTGGTGCTGTTCGGCGACGAACCGCGCGACGACTACGACGCCATCAAGATCGCCGAGATCGTCCGGGACAGTGCGGGCGCTCTGCTCAACAACGAGGCGTACATCCCGCCCGCGCTGCGCATCGACACCTCGCCGTTCCTGATGGCCGGGGTGCGGCGGCTGCTGGCGTTGATGGTCGCCAAGCAGCGCCTGCTGTCGGGCGACCGCCGCCAGCGCGACGGCGCCGCCATCGAGTTCAACGTCGGCGACGTCACCCGATTCCTGCAGCTCAGCACCATCAACACGGCGATCCCGGTGCTGGCGTACGCGGCGGCGAACGGTGAAATCAGCCCGTCGCAGCTCTACATGACGATGATCCAGGTGGTCGGCGCCCTGGCCACGTTCTCACCGGACGTCGAGCCCTGGAAGCTGCCGGTGTTCGCGCATACCGATCTCAGGGGCACGTTCGAGGAGCTGCTGGCGCGCGCGACGGCGCTGCTGCGCACGACGATCCGCGAGACGCACGTCTCGGTCCCGCTGGACCTGAATCAGTCGGTCTACTTCGGCAAGCTGGACGAGGATCGCCTGCTGAGCGCGACCCACTACGTGCTGGCGGTGCGGTCCGAGCTTCCCCCCGAACAGCTCGTGCAGCGCCTGCCGGGGCTGTGCAAGATCGCGTCGCAGGCGCAGCTGCCGCAGGTGCTGCGGTCGGCCGCGACGCCGGGCGTGCCGATCCAGGCCACGCACCGCCCGCCCGCCGAGATCCCGGTGCGCGCCGGGGTCACCTACTTCCAGTTGAACCTGCAGAACGACTACTGGCGGTCGATCCAGCAGGAGAAGGGGGTCGCCATCTACCTGCCGCCCCCGTTCGATCCCGCGCACGTGAAGCTGGAGCTGCTGGCGGTGCCGCGGGGGGGTTGACCGAGGTCGGGAGCGAGGTTCGCGATGGACAAGATCAACGAGATCACCTCCGAGTGCTTCATCGCGCTCAGCCAATTGCGTGAGCTGGACGGAGGCGAGATTGCGCCCGAGGCAGTGAACGGGCGCCTCAAGGGGTTCGTCGACGGGTTGCGCACGCGGGCGCGCGACTCCGGGATGTCGGGGCGCGAGGCCGACGACATCGCC
>JBJMQQ010000010.1:0-7475 GCA_045802645.1 Polyangia bacterium | reverse complement strand
CGATGACAACGATGAGCCGATCTTACGCCCGACCACACCTCCGACAGTGAGGGGCGCGAAAGAAGGTTAGCTGTCAACTGAGAGTGGGTGCGGCCGAGCCGGCGCTGCCGACGGGTCGATTGCTGTGCGGTCCGGAGACGTTGCGCCATCTCTTGGGTGTGGGTCATCGGAACGCGAGCCGGACGCAGACGCGCGTCGCGCGCCACGTCGATCGTGCGGCGGCACAAGCCTATCGCGCCTACCGCCGCACTCGCTGGATGAAGCTGCTGGACGACGCAGAGGTGGTCTACCGAGAGCCGGGCGCCACGCGGACCCGCCGCCTGCGGATCCGGGCGGGTCAGGTCAGCGCGGCCGACCAGGACGACTCGCTGGCGGTGCTCGCCGCGCCGGCCGACGCCTCCTTCGACCGTGCTTGCTACGATCGCCTGCGCATTCTGACCACCGAGCTGAAGCGCATCGCGCGCGACGGTGGGAGCGTCGTCGTCCGCGTGCAGGCCGGGCGAACGCTGCCGCCGCGGCTGCTGCGCGGCGTGTTCGCGGTCGTCTGATCGCGCGAAACGCAACCCGCGTCTGCAAGAGGCAGGTTAACACCGTGCGGAAGTCTGACGATCGCCCGACCGGCGCTGCTCTAACGGCCCGTGGCGGCAAACCGGGCAACGGTCGCGAACGGGTGGTCGCTGGCGTTTCTGGTGGCCTTCGCTCTGCCCGCCTGCCAGAACGCCAACCAAACATCCCCGCAGGGCGGCGCAGGTGCGGGTGGCACGGCTCCGGGCAGCGGAGCGGGTGGAGCAGCCGGAGGCCCGGCCGTCTGGCGCCCCACGACCGGAACGACCTGGCAGTGGCAACTGAAGGGAACCATCGACCAGACCGTGTCCGCCCAGATGTTCGACCTCGATCTGTTCGACGCGCCCATCGACACCGTGGCCTCGTTGCACGCCGGCGGCCACCCCGTGGTCTGCTACGCGAACGCGGGCGTGTTCGAGAGCTGGCGTCCCGACGCGTCCATGTTTCCCGCCGCGGTCCAAGGGAACGCCGATCCCGGCTGGCAGGGAGAACGGTGGCTGGACATCCGTCAGTGGAGTGTGCTGAAGCCCATTTTGGAGGCGCGAATGGACGTGTGCAGGAGCAAGGGCTTCGACGGCATCGAGCTCGACAACGTCGACGGCTACAGCAACGACACCGGCTTCGCGCTGACCGCGGCCGATCAGCTGACGTTCAATCGGGCGCTGGCGGCCTCGGCGCACGCCCGGGGCCTGTCCGTCGGGCTGAAGAACGACCTCGAGCAGGTGGCAGACCTGGTGGGGCAGTTCGACTGGGCGCTCAATGAACAGTGCTTCGAGTACGGCGAGTGCGCGGCGCTGAAGCCGTTTGTCGACGCGCGCAAGGCGGTCTTCAACGTCGAGTACAACCTTGCCGCGTCGTTATTCTGCCCACAGGCCAAGAACATGGGCTTGAGCTCGATCCTGAAGAACGTCGCCCTCGACGCCTACCGGGTCGCCTGTCCCTGAGCTCCCGAGTGTCCGCCACCGCCGGTGCTCGCGACCGGTGTGCCGATTACCTCATGGGGTGGGTGCGCGGAACGCGGCCGGGGTGAAGCCCAGGGTCCGCTTGAATTGGCGATTGAGATGGCTTTGATCGCAAAAGCCGACCTCCTGAGCCACCTGCGATGGCGCCAGCCCCTTCCGCAGCAGGCGTCGCGCCTCTGCTATTCGGAGGTGGTTCTGATACGCGTGCGGGGGCAGCCCGAACTCGCGCTTGAAGATTCTGGGCAAATGGAAGGTGCTGACGCCCACTTCCTTCGCGAGCTCCGGCAGCCCGATCGGTTCCGCGAAGCGCGCGTGCAGGATGTCGCGGACCCGGCGGGCCCGGTCGTGATCGACTTCGGCGAGCGGGCCGGGCGGGCGCCGGCTGTGTCCAATGACCAGCTCCAGCGACGTCACGAACCTGGTCTGCAGCTCCAGGGGCGCCCTGGCCGGCTCTTGCAGACAGGCGTTCGCCCGCGAAACGTCACGTCGCCATCGGCGGAGAACAGGATGGCGATCGCATACACGTCGTTGTAGTAGCTGAACGTGCGCGTCGATCCTTCGAAGGACAGGATCTCCACGTCGGGGAGGCATTCGACGGAACGGACCGAACGAACGCCGTCTCCGCCCCGCTTGCCCAGTGTGCTCATCGCCAGCGTCCCATTCGCCTTCGTGCGTCCCGGGAGCGTACGCGACGAGTGAATCGCCGCGCCACCGCAAACCGGCGTCAGAGCCTCACTTCAATTGGTCTGGGCGGTGACGGTCACCGTCATGTTCAGCGCCCCGAAGTGGCTCCGCAAGCGAACCCAATACGACCCCGTCTCGCCGATCACCAGATTCCCTTGCGCGCTGAACTGGCGGCCGATCTCGTTGGCGGCCACGATCTTCTTGGCCTGAGACTCCTGGCCGAAGCGATCCAGGGCGACCGCGTCATAGGCGAGATTCGAGCTGATCCCGTCCGCCTGCGCGGCGTCCACCAAGAACTGGTACGTACCGATGGGCAGATCGGCGATCAACCACTGGTCCTGATTGGCTGGGCTGTCGGCGGCCAGCGTGAACGTGACGGGCTGACCCAGGGTGACAGTTACCTCTCGCTACTGTGTCCTGGTCGCCGTTCGCGAGCTGGCGTGTGACCTTGATTCCGATATTGGTCCGGGCCCCGTCCGAGGTCCGCGCGTCCAGCACCAGATGGTAGAACCCCGGCGCCAGTTGGATGGCCCAATGGTGCTCCTGGTTGGTCACGCTGCTCGGATCGACGCGTCCCGCGACAAGTTGTCCGGCCGCGAATACGGTCGGGGCCGATTGGCTGGCGCCCGGCTGGAGATCGCTGGCACTGACGCTGCCGCAGTCCGACCGCGTAAAGATGGGCGCGCTCGCGACGGCGGTGTTTCCGCCGGTGCCGCGGGGGCCGCCGCCGCCGGTCCCCGGTGTCGCGGGGCCAAACGGTTCGTTTCTGGACGTGCAAGCGAAGAAGAGGACGCTGAGAAGAAGACCGCCGAAAGCTCTGTTCATCTTGGGATCACCGCCCGGGAACCTAGCGGCGCAGGTCAGCCAGGGATTGGACGTTCTTGCGGTCCCCGTCGCCCGCGCTGCCGCGCGATCTCGACGGCCGGGGCTACTTCCCGTACCCGGCGGCTTGAACGTTTTGGAGCACGGCGAGGTCGGTGGCGTCTGACGGACGCCCAGCGGTGATGGCGCCCTCGAAGAACGTTCCATACGAGGTGTTGCTGTTGTCGCCGCCGACGCCGAGGACGATCGCGCCTTGCACATTCCAGGGCTTGGGCGCGGTGCCGTCGTAGGCCGTGGTCAGCGCCCCGGATTGCCCGTTGCCGACGCGGATCGCATATTGCGGCGTTCCACCCGTGGTGCTGGTCTTCACCAGCCCGAACGCGTAGTCCCAGGTCACGGACGGATTGTTGGGGTTCTGCGTCGCGGAGTCTCCGGAGCCTCCGGTCCAAACGCCCCCCTCGGCGTCCATCATGAACCAGGGACCACTGCCCGCCCCGGTGCCCCAGATGAATTTGGCGCCAAAAGAGATGGTGTCCATCGTCCCGGTGCCGCCCGTGGAACAGCTATCCCGTTGCGCGCTGCCGAAGTCCCAGCAACAACCCGCGTTGGCGCGCTTGCCGTCCACGAGCTCGTACTCATTCTGCGCGTCGGTGCCCATGGGCATGCCGGTGGCATTGTTGTTTCGATAGCCGTCGTGCTCCGGGCCTGTCGAGGAGCCAAAGTTCGAGTTCGAGACCATGTACAGCGCGTAAACCTTGTGCCCATTCAGCGTCAACGAGCGCCCCTTGGCGTTTGCCTCCGTGTCGGGGGTGGTGACGTAACATCCGGCTCCCGCGACGGTGAGGTCGTTGGCTTTGCCGGACTGATCGTAGAGCTTCGAGATCGTGCAGGCGGAGCTGCCGCACAGCGTATCCTGCGCGGCGCCGTCGGCGAAGACGCCGCCCGCGATGGGGACGATGTCCTTGAGCGTGCCCCCGGTGCCGGTGTACGAGCCGCCGATCCGGATCTGGTACAAGGGGCCGCCATACTTGCTCGACATCAGACGGGTCGTGCTGTACGCCGCGACGCACGGCGTGCCGCTGGCCGCGTAGATGTCGCAGGGACCCTGGACAGCGGTGCCGGCTCCGCCCGCGCCTCCCGAGCCGGTCGTCCCCGCCGCGCCGGTCGCCCCGCCGGCGCCGCCCCGCCCCCCGGTCGCGCCGCCAGACCCGGCCGTGCCGGCTGCACCACCGGTGGCCGTCCCGCCGGAGCCGCCGGTGGCGGTCGCGCCGCCGCCGCCGGCAGCGCCGCCCTTGCCGGATCCCCCGCCCGAGGCGGTGGTGCCGCCCGACCCAGTCGAGTTGCCGATCTGAAGAACCACGCTGCCCGACGTCGTCGGGTGCGGCGTCTTCGGGGTCCAGGTCATCTTGCTCCCTGAGACGCAGGTCCCGTAGGCGTTCGCGGCGTCGAGGGTGATGGTCCCGCTCGCGGTGGTGAAATTCCCGGCGGTCTGCGGAGCGGCGGACAGCCATCCCAGCCCGCCATGCTGCTCGACGGTCGCCGCGCAACTGCATCCGCCGCCGGCCACGCTCGTACAGGTCACCGCGGAATAGCCCATGGCTTGCACGAGCCCGGCAACCTGATCGCAGCTCAGCGCCGTCCCCGAGTACTGCAGACAGCCAGGGGCCAACGTGATCTGCTCAGTGCCGCTGGTCGACGTGTCGTCGGTGTAGGTCCCGTCGGCGTTGGCAGTCCACGTTCCGGACACCTGCAGGGAGCCCGTCACGGGCAGCGACGGGCAGGTCGAGCCGAAAAACCCCGAAGGATCCAGTTGCCCGCTGACGGTCAGGCAGGACGAGGCGACCGTCCAGGTGCCGATCACGCTTCCGCCGCAAGGGGCGACGTCGGTGCAGACGCCTGATGCGCCGCCGCCGCTTCCCCCAGCCCCGCCCGACCCGTTGTTTCCACCGGTCGCGGCCGTACTTCCGTGGGTCGAGCTGCAGCCGGCGGCCAGCATGGCGATCACACACGAGACGCGAACAGATCGAAAGGTGAGTCGATGGCGGTCAGTCGTCATTGAAGCCTCTGGAGAGGGCAGCGTACAGGTCGACCACGGCGATGTGTGCTTGCCTTTGTGGCCGGCCGCAGCGACTTGACGGCGGCGGCCGCGGCCCGCATGACTGAGCGGTGAGGCTCCGGGCTGCCAGCCGGTGCTCGGCATCGAGACCTGGGAGGACCTATACTGAACACTTGATCAGTATCTGTCCGGCGGCTATCGTTCCCGCCCATGGAACGGTGCGGGCGGTGCGGCGAGCGAGTGGGCGAGATTCCGGCGGTGACCTGGTGGTGCTGGTGGTGCGGGCGCGCGCTCTGCGACGGCTGCGGCGGGTCTGACACCGCGACGTGCGGCGTGAAGTGGAGGACGTGCGACCGCAGCCCGCGACGCGCGCCGACCCCGGTGCGCGCCGTGACCGCCCAGCGCGGCTGCTATGAGTCCATCAAGGTGTAATACGCGACGATGGACGAGATGGTGTGCTTCCAGTTCGTGTATTCGACGATGGTGTTCCCCGCCTGATTGCCGTCCACGGAGTTGACCGCGCGATCACCGACCTCGGTGATGATGAAGTGGTGTTGCATCGCCGCGATGGAAGCGATGTCGCCGGGCCGGACGCCGCTGTTCCCCCACACCTTGCGCCAGGCCACCCCGGTGTCGTTGAGGAGATTCCCGTGGGCTGCGCTCCAGTTGAGCGTCCACTTGACCCCGACGCCGGCGTTGGCCCAGATCCCGACGGCGAAGATTCCGCACCACGACTTGCTGGCACCGGCGATCCGCACGTTGCCCCCCTTCATGGACTTGATCGTGTAGTCCAGATCGGCTTGCGACGGTTGAACGTTGCAGCGCGATTGCTGGATGATCGTCGCGAAGTCCTGGGCGGTCGGCTTGTAGGTGCCCGGCGCCGCCCACCACTTGGCCTGCTTGATGATCTCTTCTCGAAGTCCCATCCCTGTTCTCCTATGGAGGCTGCGCCCTTAGAACGACGCGCCGAGGGGGATATTCCTGACGAGAGCTCGAGGGATCGCAGCCGCCGCTGGGTGACCTTGTAAGGCCGTGATTCTCAAGGCAAGCTCCACGGCCCCGTGGCAGACAATAACACGCCCAAAGCACCCGATCTCGGCGGCAAGAACCCGCATGTCCCCCTCGACGTAGCTTCGGTTTTGAAGACCGTCCAGCGACCGCGACGTGCTCTCGTCACGTCGGGGATGCCTTACGCCAACGGGCCGCTGCACCTGGGGCACCTGGCCGGGGCACATCTGCCGGCGGACATCTACAGCCGCTGGATGGGCATGCTCATCGGCCGCCAGAACGTCCTGTTCGTCAACGGCACAGACGATCATGGCTCGACCAGCGAGGTGTCGGCCGCGGCGGCCGGAATCCCGATTCGTCAGTTCATCGACGAGATCCACGCGCGGCAGCAGGTGACGCTCGCGCGCTACGCCATCGGCGTCGATGTCTACAGCGGCACCTCACAGCCCGAGACGTTTCCGATCCAGAAGCAGCTGTGCGACTTCTTCCTGACGCGCCTGCACCGAAACGGCATGCTGGAGAAGCGCACCAGCCGGCAGTGGTACGACCCGCAGCTCAAGCGCTTTCTCCCCGACCGCCTGGTGCGGGGGACCTGCCCCAACCCGAAGTGCAACTACGAGAACGCGTATAGCGACGAATGTGATCGCTGCGGCCACCAGCACGAGCCGACCGAGCTCATCAACCCGAAGAGCGTGCTGTCCAACGCCACGCCGGAGATGCGCGACACCGTCCACTGGTTTTTGGACATGTGGAAGGTGTCGGAGGTGCTGCGCGTCTGGATTGAAGGCAAGGCCAAGAAGAAGGCGTGGCGCCCCTCGGTCATCGCCGACACGCTGGAGAAGGTGTTGCCGTCGCTGCGCTTCGACGGCGAGCACGAGGAGCAATACAAATCCCTCAAGACCACGCTACCCGCGCACAAGAGCAAGTACGCGCCCGGCAAGAAGGTCGTTCTGCAGTTTGGTGACAAGGCCTCGTTGGAAAACGCCCGCACGGCGCTGGCGGCGGCCGGCATCCCGTCGACCATCGCCAACGAGTGGGCGCACCGATCGATCACCCGCGACATCGCCTGGGGTGTGCCGGTGCCGCCCATCGATCCGGATCTGGCGGGCAAGACCCTTTACGTCTGGCCCGACTCCTTGATTGCGCCGATCGCGTTCACGAAGGTGGCGCTGGCGAAGAAGGGCCTGGACCCCGAGACCTACGCCCAGTACTGGCGCGATCCCGAAGCACGGGTCACGCAGTTCCTGGGCCAGGACAACGTGTTCTTCTACGTCCTCATGCAGGGGGCGATGTGGCTGGGGACGCAGGATGATCCGCTGCGCATGCCGCTGCCGGGGGAGCTGCAGCTGACCGACATCGTGAGCGCCTTCCACCTGATG
>JBJMQQ010000121.1:0-79454 GCA_045802645.1 Polyangia bacterium | reverse complement strand
TGGGCGCTTTGTCGGCGCGCGAGCGGATCATCGTCGCCCTGGACGTCCCGGACCGGGCGGCGCTGACCACGCTGCTGGATCGCTTGGACGGGCGCCCGGCGTTCTACAAAATTGGCCTCGAGCTGTTCATCGCCGAGGGCGAGCGCGCCATCGAGCTCGTGCGCTCGCGCGGCGGGCGTGTGTTCCTGGACCTCAAGCTGCACGACATCCCCGAGACGGTCGCGCGCGCAGTGGCGTCGGCGGTGCGGATCGAGGCGGAGCTGCTGACGGTGCACACGTCGGGCGGCTACGAGATGATGTCGCGCGCGGCCGAGGCCAGCCGCGGGCGCGTCAAGTTGCTGGGGGTCACCGTGCTGACCAGCCTGGCCGAGGACGACCTGCGCGCCGAGGGGATTGGCCAGACGATCCCGGAGATGGTGAAGGCGCGGGCCCGCATCGCGGCGCGCGCCGGCCTTTCGGGGCTGGTCTGCTCGCCGCACGAGATCGCCGCCGCGCGCGCCGCTGCGCCGGGGCTGCTGACGGTCGTTCCGGGCATCCGTCCGGGCGGACCGCGGGCCGCCGACGATCAAAAGCGCGTGGCCACTGCCGGGCAGGCGGCCGCCGACGGCGCCGATTACCTGGTCGTCGGGCGGCCGGTGCGCGACGCGGAGGAACCGGCAGAGGCGTTCGAAGCGCTGGTCCGCGAGATCGAAGCCGGCGGGTGAGCGAGAGGATCGTCTTCGGCATCCGGCCCGTCGACGAGCTGGTGCGGGCCCGACCGCGTGACGTGACGGTCGTCTACGTCGCCGACGGGACGCGCTCGCCCGAGATCGAGCGCGTCGTGCAGACCGCCAAGGAGCGGGGCGTCACCGTGGAGTTTCGCCCGCGGCAGCTGGTCGCCGATCTGGCCGGCGACGCGGTTCACCAGGGCGTCGTCGCGATCGCGGGGCAGTTCCGGTACGTGACGGTCAACGACATCCTGAAGGCCGCCGCGCAGGCTGGGGAGGTGCCGTTGGTCGTGCTGCTGGACGGAATCACCGACCCGCACAACCTGGGCGCCATCGTGCGCAGCGCCGAGGTGCTGGGCGCGCACGGTGTCGTCATCCCGGCGCACCGGGCCGCCCCGGTGACGGCGGGCGCCGTGAAGGCCTCGGCGGGCGCGACCGAGCGGGTGCGCATCGCCGAGGTCGTGAATCTACTGAAGGCCATCGACGGCCTGCGCGCCGGGGGCGTGCGCGTGCTGGGGGCCGGCGCCGGCAGCGGCGAGCGGCTGGACAACGTCGACCTGCGTGGGCCCACCGCGCTGGTGGTCGGCGCCGAAGGGAAGGGGATGCGCGAGGCGGTGGCGCGGCGGTGCGACGGCCTGTTCCACATTCCGCAGCGCGGCGTCGTCTCTTCGCTCAACGCCTCCGTGGCGGCCGCCATCGCGCTTTACGAAGCGGCGCGGCAACGTGTTTCCCAAGCGTGAAACGCGGCAGTTGATCTGATATCGTCCCGCGCCCGGAGGTTCACCGCAACATGGCTTCGAGCAGCAACCGCATCCCTGTCGCCGTCGTTGGCGCGACCGGCCTGGCCGGACAACAGTTCCTGGCATCGCTGGCCGATCACCCGTTCTTCGAGATCCGCAAGCTGGCGGCGTCGAGCCGCTCGGCCGGCAAGAAGCTGGTCGAGGCGCTGAAGGACGACAAGGGCGCTTCGAAGTGGCACTGCACGGAGCCGCTTTCGGCCGAGCACGCCGGCATCGTGGTCGAGGATTCGGCGGCGATGACGACCGACGGCGTGCGCCTGGTGTTCTCGGCCGTCGAGGCCGACGTCGCGCGCGAGCTGGAGCCGCGCTGCGCCGCCAACGTGCCGGTCATCTCGACCGCTAGCGCGTTCCGCTACGAGCCCGATGTGCCGGTCTTCCTGCCCGGCGTGAACTGGGACCACGCGGCGCTGATCGACATCCAGCGCAAGAAGCGCGGATGGAAGGGCTTCGTCTCGCCGGGCCCCAACTGCACCACCGTCGGCCTGGCGATGACGCTGAAGCCGCTCGACGACGCGTTCGGCGTGTCGCGCGTGATCATGACGTCGATGCAGGCGCTGTCGGGCGCGGGCCGCTCACCGGGCGTCTCGGCGATGGACATCCTCGACAACATCATCCCGTACATCCCCAAGGAAGAAGAGAAGGTCGAGCGCGAGACCTGCAAGATCCTCGGGAAGCTGTCGGGCGACGCGATCGCGCCGGCGCCGGTGGCCGTCTCGTGCACCTGCACGCGCGTCAACGTGCTGGAGGGTCACACGGAGTCGGTCTTCGTCGAGCTGAAGGCCAAGGCGGATCTCGACCGCGTCAAGGCCGTCTGGCGTGAGTTCGGCGCGGGCCTGGACCTGCCGTCGGCGCCCAAGCACCTCATCACCGTCAACGACGATCCGTTCCGCCCGCAGGTTCGCCTGGACCGCGACGCGGAGGGCGGGATGTCCACCGTCGTGGGGCGGCTGCGCAGCGACCCGGCGCTCGCCAACGGCGTCAAGTACATGCTGGTCTCGCACAACACCCGCATGGGCGCTGCCCGCGGCGCGATCCTGGTCGCCGAGTACCTGACCCAGAAGGGCTACATCAAGTAGCCCGAGTTCTGCCGCCGAGCCGCAGGCTCGGCGGGTGAGGGTCCGGACCCTCACCCGGCACCTAGCGGTGCCGACCTTCCCCGCTTCGCGGGCGACGTGCGGAGGCCCTCGCTACCGCGCGGCTTTTTCCAGGGCCAGCTCCCGGCGGCGGCGGGCCGAGCTGTCGCCGGGGTCCAGCGCCAGCGCGGCGTCGTACTCCTGCACGGCCTCCTGGTAGCGCTCGAGCTGGAGGTAGGCGTCGCCGACCAGCAGGCGGCCGCCCACGGCGGCACCGGCGGCGATCGCCTCCCGGCCGCGGTGGATCGCTTCTTTGTAGTCGCCGCGATCGAACGCGGTCTGACCCCGGCTGAGGAGGGTGGCGGGATCAGCGCCCGGTCCCGGAAGGCGGGCTGCCGACGTCGCCATCGTGTCGGCGGCCGGCTTCCTGGCCGGTCTACCCGGCTCCGCCAGCCTTCGGTGCGCCGGGGCGCGCACGGCGGCGACCAGCGGGTCGGGCGCCATGGTGGGCGGGGCGGGGTGTGCGGCGACCAGCCGCGGTGTCGCCGGGACGGCGACGGCCGGCGCGGCGGGGACCACCCCGACGCCCGGGACAGGCGGAGACGTTCGCGCTGCCTCGGCGACGCTGCTCTCGCGCGTGAATCGCAAAGCCAGCAACGCGATGGCGCCCAGCGCGGCGGCGGCGACGATGACGGCCGGCCGCACCTGCACGCGGCGCAGGTGCCCGTGCACGGTGCGACCCGTTTCGACGGCGGCCGGGAGGCGAGGCGTCGTGAGCCCGCTGGCCGGCAGTCGCATCGGCGCGGGCGCCCCTTCCGCCGCCGCCAGGCAGGCCAGGATGTTCTCTTTCAGCGCCGTCACGTTCGGGTGTCGGTCGGACGGGTTGCGCGACAGCGCCCGGTTCACCAGGTTCTGCACGTCGCGCGGAAGGTTGGGGCGCACCTGCCCGATCGGCTTCGGATCCTCGTTGGCCTTGCGCTGCATGACATCGATGGCGTCCTCGCCCACGCAAGGCGCCGTGCCGGTCAACATCTCGTACAAGAGACCGCCCAGGCCGTAGACGTCGGTCAGCGCGTCGGCCGTTCGTCCGGCGGCCTGCTCCGGGGCCATGTAGGCGGGCGTGCCGATCGCGACGTCGGGCCGGGTCAGCGCCGCGCCCACCGCGAGGTCCAGGTCCTTCGAGATCCCGAAGTCCAGCACCTTGACGAAGTCCTCTTCGTCGCTGCGGTTGACCAGCATGATGTTGGCGGGTTTGAGATCACGGTGGATGATCTCCGCCCCGTGCGCCGCCTCCAGTGCCCGCGCGATCTGGGCGGCGACCAGCAGCGCGCGCTCGATGGGCAGCGGCCCCTTGTCGGCGATCAGGTCCTCGAGGTTGATGCCGTCGAGGTACTCCATGACGAAGTAGAAGGCGCCGTCGGGCGTGGTCCCGGAATCCGTGACGTCGACGATGTTCGGGTGGCCGATCTTCGAAGCCGCGCGCGCCTCGCGCCTGAAGCGTTCGACCAGGTCGGCGCTGTGGTGAAAGCGCGCGTGAAGCACCTTGATGGCGACGCGGCGGCCGATGTCGATGTGCTGCGCCTCGTAGACGCGGCCCATCGCCCCCTCGCCGCAGAGGCGCCGCACGTGGTACCGCCCGCCCAGCGTCGTCCCGATGCGCGGGTCGCCGCCGGACTGCCGGAGCGGCTCGTCGGCAGGCATCGCGCCGCTGGTGGCCGCCTCCGGGCGGATGGCTCCCGACAGCAGGGCGCGCGCGGCGCCGATCAGCCGCTCGCGCTCGTTGCGCTCGGCGCGCGCATCCTCGGCGAAGAGCGATCGCAGGAAGCCGGCCAGCCGGTCGGCGTCGGTCTTGGGCGCCGTCTCGGCCAGAAACGCCGCCAGGTCCGCGCGCAGGAGCTCCGCGGTCGGGTAGCGATCCTCGCGCTCCGTCGCCAGCGCGCGCATGACGATGCGATCCAGCGCGGGTGGCACGCGCCCGGCGATCGTCGACGGCGGCACGACCTTGGGCTCGCGGGCGCGCGCCATCGCGTCGACGTTCCCGACGTCGGTCTCGCCCGCGACGGGGAATAGCTGACGCCCGGTCAGCAGCTCCCAGAGCAAGATGCCGGCGGCGTAGATGTCGACGCGGCCGTCCAGCGGTTGGCGGCGCGCCTGCTCGGGAGCGAGGTAGCTCAGCTTGCCGTAGACCACGCCGGGCGTGGTGCGCTCCATCTTCAGGATCGACATCGCCAGCCCGAAGTCGGTCAACTTCACCTCGCCCGTGTACGACAGCATCACGTTGGCGGGCGACACGTCCCGGTGGATCAACTTCAGGTCCTCGAACGCGTGCGCGTACACCAGGGCGCGCGCGATCTCCTTGACGATGTAGACCGAGATGTCGACGGGGAAGGGGACGCGCTTTTCCGCGCAGCGGTTCCAGGTCGCCAGCAAATCCTTGCCGTCGACGTGGTCCATCGCCAGGAAGATCTGCCCGTCCTGAAGGCCGGCGTCGAAGACGGAGACCATGTTCCCGTGCGCGAGCCTCAGCGCGACCATGGCTTCGTCACGGAAGCGGCGCGCGTTTTCAGGCGCGACCAGGTCCGGGATGACCTGCTTGATGACACAAAGCTTCTCGAGCCCGGGCGTGCCCGACAACGCGAGATAGAGCTGGCCCATCCCGCCACGCGCCAACGGTTTCAGCAGCACATAGGAATCGAACCGTCGCGGATACCCGCCTGGACCCGTCACGGCCGGGGATTTTACCTTGCAGCGGCACAGGTTGAGAGGTGACATATTCGAAAGACATGAGCGAGGCAGGGGCAGACGAGAGCACGGCTGGGCTGTCGGGGCGCCGCATCGTCCTTGGCATCACCGGCGGCATCGCCGCCTACAAGGGGGCCGAGCTCTGCAGGTTGCTGGTCAAGGCCGGCGCCTCCGTCCGGGTCGTCATGACCGACGCCGCGACCCAGTTCATCACGCCGCTGACGCTGCAGGCGCTGTCCGGCAACCCCGTGTCGCGGGACCTCTTCGACCTGGGGAGCGAGGCGGAGATCGGCCACATCCGCCTGGCCGACGAGGCCGACCTGGTCGTGATCGCCCCGGCCACCGCCGACAGCATCGCGCGCCTGGCCGCCGGGATGGCGGACGACCTGCTGGCGGCCGTCGTGCTGGCGGGCCGGGGGCCGGTGCTGCTGGCGCCCGCGATGAACGTGAACATGTGGGAAAACCCGCTGACGCAGGCCAACCTCGCGCGCCTGCTGGGCGAGGGCGGGGGGCGCTTTTCCACCGTCGGGCCGGACCGGGGCGCGCTGGCGTGCGGCTGGGTGGGCGCGGGGCGCCTCATCGAGCCGGCCGAGATCGCGGCCGCGGCGGGTCGTCTGCTGGCGCCCGGGGACCTGACCGGGCGGCGGGTCGTCGTCACGGCGGGGCCCACCCGCGAGCCCATCGACGACGTCCGGTTCATCGGGAACCGGTCATCGGGAAAGATGGGGGCGGCGCTGGCGTCGGCGGCCGTGGCGCGGGGGGCGGACGTGACGTTTCTGGCCGGACCCGGGACGCCGGCCGTGGCGCCGGGGCGCGGCCGCGTGACGCGCGTCGGGTTCGAGAGCGCCGCCGATCTCGAGCGCGCGCTGGGCCAGGCTGCGCCGGGGGCTGACGCCGTCGTGATGGCGGCCGCCGTCGCTGACTTTCGTCCCCGCACCCGTGCCCCCGGCAAGCTCTCCCGGCGGGACGGCGCGGAGGTGGCCGTCGACCTCACCGCGGTTCCCGACCTGCTGGCGGGCGTCGGGCGCTTGCGCCGGGACGGGCGCCCGTTCGTGGTCGGATTCGCCGCCGAGGTCGCCGGCGGGGCCACGATGGCCCAGCGAGCCGGCGCCAAGCTGCGCGAGAAAGGCTGCGACGCCGTCGTCGCCAACGACGTGAGCGCCCCCGGGATCGGCTTCGACGCCGACGACAACGCGGTGACGGTGCTCTTCGCGCAGGGCGCTCCTGTCGAGATCGCGCGGGCGCCGAAGCGAGCTGTCGCCGACCGTTTGTGGGACCTGTTCGTGCCGCGCCTGCCGCCGGCTACCTCCGGCTCCGAAGCTGGCCGTGGCTGACCCGCGGCTCAAGACCGGCGCGCCGCAGGCGACCCGCCACCTGGCCTCCGCCGGGGCGGTGATGGTCGCGCGCCAGGCGTCCGCGGGCAGCCACACGGGTGCCGTTCCCCCGTGGCCGGGCGCGACCGAGCCGGACTTTCACGCGACGCTGGCCGCGGTCTGGATCTGGGCGCGGCACCAGCGGCTGTCCCGGATCGAGAAGTTCGCGGCCGCCCGGCAATCGGCGTGGACCTTCTTGAGCGAGGCGGCGCCCCGGTTCATCCCGGCGGTCATCGACCAGGCGGCCGGGGACGAGGCGGCCTTCGATTGCGCGATGCTGCTGTGGGCGGTGACCGCCGAACAGAGCCTTGGCCGGCTGGACGCCGCGCGGCAGGCGCTGGCGGCGCGCGCGGCGCGCGTGCTGTCGACGCATCTGGGCGCGCTGGAAGATCTGTCGGGGCGGGAGTTTCGCGACCCCGGGTTCCTGGTGCTGGCCGTCCTCGAGTACGCGCGCACGTTCGACGATCGCGGCCTCTTGGCGGCCGGGCAGAAGTTCGTCGACCGCGCCTTCGGGATGCGCCCGCCCGGGCCGGTCGCGCGCGAGCCGGAGGCGGCCGGCGGCCTGTTCGACTTCTCGTCGACGACGGCGACGCGTATTCTGGCGGTCATGACCGCCGAGGGGAGCACGCCATTCGTGGGCGCCTGGCTGCGCGAGCGGATCGCCGCGACCGTGCCGTCCGGGTTCACGCCACGCCGCCTCGACGAGAACGCCTGGAACGCCAGCGTCGCGTGGGCCCTGGGGCGCGCGTACGCCGTCTCGACCGACCCGGCGTTTCTCGACGCGTACACCGCCATCGTCGACGAGCTCGACCGCCGCGATTCCGATCGCGACGGCGCCATCGGCCGCGACGCAGCGACGCCGGCCGCCGAGGTGATGCCGACCTTCTATTACGCGCTGGCCGTCGATGCGCTGGTCGCGCCGGGGAGCGTGTGAGTTGGACCAGCCAGACAATCGAGGCACTGACCGCGAGGAGCTGCGGGTTTTGGTGAGCCGCATTCGCACCCATCTGGACATGCGCGGGCGCTCGGGCCTGCTGGGCGCGGTCACGGGCGCCAAGCGGCCGACCGCGCCCGCGCCGTCCGCCGCCGCGCCCGTGTCCGTCGCGGTGGCGGCTGCGGCCGCACCCGTCGGCGGCGATCCGGCGGCCCCGCGTGGCGCGGGGGCGTTGCAGATCGTGCGCGACCATCTCGGCGATTGTCAGCGGTGCAAGCTGGCCCCGCTGCGGACGAACCTGGTCTTCGGCGTCGGCAACCCGGAGGCCGATCTGATCTTCGTGGGCGAGGCGCCGGGCGCTGACGAAGACGCGCAGGGCGAGCCCTTCGTCGGCAAGGCCGGCCAGTTGCTGACGAAGATGATCGAGGCGATGGGCTACAGCCGGCAGGACGTCTACATCTGCAACGTGCTCAAGTGCCGCCCGCCCGGCAACCGCAACCCGGAGCCGGACGAGGTCGCGGCCTGCGAGCCGTTCCTGAAGCGCCAGCTGGCGGCCATCCGCCCGCGGATGATCGTCGCGCTGGGCAAGTTCGCGGTGCAGTGCCTGCTGCGCGACGAGTCGCCAATCAGCCGGCTGCGCGGCAACTTCCGCACGTACGAGGGGATCCCGTTGATGCCGACGTTCCACCCGGCGTATCTGCTGCGGGATCCGTCGAAGAAGAAGCTGGCCTGGCAGGATCTGAAGGACGTCAACGCGGCGCTGGCGCGCGTGGGCGTCACGCCACCCAACCCGCCGGCACCGTAGTACCATCGCGGGGATGACGGCCCCTCGTCTCCGCCACGCCTGGGCGTTGGTTGCCGCCGCCTCGAGTCTGTTGTGTGTCGGCTGCGCGCCTTCGCCGGACGAGCTTTATAGCCGCGGCATGGCCGCCTTCAAAGCGGGCAAGACAGACGCCGGAACGGAGGATCTGGAGGCCTTCGTCGGCAAGAAGTGCGGCGGCGGCGAGCAGCCGCGCTGCCGCCATGCCTACGTGACGCTGGGACACACGTACGAAAAGCGGGGGGCGCTGGCCAAGGCCTGGGCTGCCTACGACCAGGCGTTGACCTTTCCGCCGCACAAGACCGACGAGACGCTGACCGCCGACCGTGAGCGCGTGCGCGGCGGACTCACAGCCAAGCAGGGCGACGAGGCGGGGCGGTCACCGGTCATCGTGCGTTATCGCGACGAGGTCACCGAAGAGTTCACGCCGCGATCGGTGGTCGTCGCGCTGGATTTCGCGCCAGTCCTGACCAAGGACAAGGAGGCCGGCGAGTTTCACACGACGGAGTTCCACCGCATCTACAGCGGTTCCATCGCGGCCGGGGATCACGTCCTGGTCGTCGACATCGTGCACGACTGCGCCCCGAGCGCGCGCAAATGCGCACGCTCGCACCTGCATCGCGCCTGGCCCTTCACGAGCGAAGCGAGGACACCCGCGACGTTGGAGTTGCGGGCGTACACGGAGCCGGAAGACGGAGAGATCGCAGCGCACCCAGCATTGGACGTGACCAGCAGATAGGCGGACATCTCTGAGCTAACACCCTTCACGCTTCACGCTCGCCTCCCTCGAACACGAACACGAACACGAACACGAACACGAACACGCTCACGCCAGCCCTCTGGCTTTACTCCGCTCCCCCTCACCGCGCCGGTGCCTTCGCCTCGACGACCTGGATCTGCGCTCCGTCCTCCGCGGTGCCGCCCACATCCAGCGCGACACGCTCGCCGCTCTTGATTCCGCTGGCCAGGTGAACGATCTGCCCGTCGTCATCCGCCACGACCACCGGCTGAAAATGAATGTGTTGGCTGTCATCCACGACCGCCACGGCCGGTTTGTCGTTCCGGATCACCAGGGCCTCCGCCGGGATCTCCAGGACCGGCGGCACCTTCACGTCGACGGTCACATCCACGAAGCTGCCGGGGATGATGGCCTGGTCGGCGTTGGGGATGTCGACCTCGGTCAGCATGGTGCGGGTCTTGGGCGACAGCTGCCCGCTGGTTCGGGTGACGGTCCCCGTGCGTGACCAGCCGGGGCGCTCCGGGACGCGGACGATCGCTGCGTCGCCGGTGTGGACGAACGGCGCGCTGGACTGGTCGACGTAAACGTAGACGCGCAGCTGGTCACCCTTGGCGACCGACACGATGGGCACCGCGCCGCTCTGGGCGTTCGCGGCGCTCTGGATCAGCGTCCCGGGATCCGCGAAGCGCGCGGTCACGACGCCGTCGAAGGGAGCGCGGATCACGCGATAGTTGCGCTGGGTGGCGATGGCGGACTGGGTCGCATCGGCGACGTCGGCGCTGGCCTGCCCCTGTTCCAGTTCCTGCGCCGAGATGCCACCCTCCGGCGCCAGCGCGGAGAGCCGCTTGGCGTTGACGCGCTTGTTCTTGGCGTCGGCGACGGCGGCCATGTACTGGGCGTCCAGCTCCGGGGCCGTCACGGTGGCCAGGAGCTGGTTCTTCTTCACGTGGTCGCCCTTGTCGACCTTCAGCTCCCGCAAGAAGCCGGCCACCTTGGCGTACAGCGTGACCTCGAAGAACGGCCGCGCTTCCCCCTGCAAGGTCAGGTGGCGGATGCCGGGCGACTGTTTGGCGACGGCGACTCGTACGCGCGGTCCGCGGCGAACGTCGGTCTCGCGCTCCTCGGCCTCGGCGCGCGCGGCGTGGTTGCGCCGGCTGCCGAGGCCCAGCACCCCCAGCGCCGTCACGACCAGCGCGGCCAGCCCCGCCACGTAGATGAACCGGGAACGCGTCGGCGGCGCTGCGTCGTCGGCGTTCTCGGCATCGCCTCGTGTGGCCATCAGGCGTGGCTCCCGGCGGTCGCCGAAGCGTCCAACCCCTCGCGCTCCTCGGCCAGGAAGCTCTGCTCCATGACGTGCTTCGTCGGCAGCTTCACGCGCAGCGAGGCATATACCACGGGCACCACGAACAGCGTCGTCAGCGTCGCTAGCCCAAGTCCCCCGATGACCGCGCGTCCCAGCGGCGCGTTCTGCTCGCCAGCCTCGCCGAGTCCCAGCGCCATGGGCACCATGCCGATGATCATCGCCAGCGCCGTCATGATCACGGGCCGCAAGCGCGTCCGGCCCGCCTCCAGCGCCGCCTGGACCGGCGTGACGCCTTCCTGCTCGACCCGCCAGTCGTTGGCGAAGCTGACGAGGAGGATCGAGTTCGAAACCGCGATGCCGACGGCCATGATCGCGCCCATCAGCGACTCGACGTTGATCGTCGTGTGGGTCAGCGCCAGCATCCAGAGGATGCCGACCAGCGCGCCGGGCACGGCCACCATGATGATGAACGGGTCCAGCCAGGACTGGAACAGGATGACCATCAGGCAATAGACCAGCAGCGCCGCCAAGATCAGCCCCAGACCCAGGCTGTGGAACGAGTCGTTCATCACCTGGTTCTGCCCGCGCAGGGTGATCTTCATCCCCGGCGGCAGTTTGCCGAGCGCCTGGATCTTCTTCTGGATGTCGCTGGCCACCGCGCCCAGATCGCGCCCCTCGACGTTGGCGCCGACGTCGACGACGCGCTGAACCGTGTAGTGGTTGATCTGCTCCGGGCTGCCCGTCGGGCTGACGCTGGCGATGCCGCTCAGGATCTGCGTGGGCGCCTCGGGCACCGCGGCCGGCGAGCCCGGCCCAGGCGCGCTGCTGAGCTGGCTGCCCGACGTCACGGGCGTCGCCATGACCTGCGACACCGACGCCAGTTGCTTGAGCGGCGTCTTCACGACGACGGTGTAGTTGACGTTGTTGTGCGGGTTCAGGAAATACGACGGCGCCACGAGCCCGCTCGACGACAGCGACACCAGCAGGTTGCTGGCGACGTCGCGCTCGGCGATGCCGGACTGCGCGGCGCGCAGCCGGTCGACGTCGACCTTCAGCGCCGGGTAGTCCACGACCTGCACGACGTGCGCGTCGGCGGTGCCAGGCACCTCGGCGATCCCCGCGCGCAACCGCTGCGCGACCTCGTACGCCTTGTGAAGGTCCGGGTGCTCGACCTGCACGTCGATCGGCGCCGAGAGCCCGAAGTTCAGTACCTGGCTGACGATGTCGGCCGGCTGGAAGTAGGAGGTGGCGCCGGGAAAGCGCTCGGCCAGCATCCGCCGGATCCGGCGCATGTACCCCTCGCTGGGCGCGTGGTCTGGCTTGAGCGCGATCAAGATCTCGGCGTCCATCGGGCTGACGTTGTCCGTCTGGACGAACGCCAGGTTGTACGAGACCGGCACGCCAATCATGACGTTGATCGTCGAGATCTCGCGCGCCGGGATGATCTCCCGCAGCCCATTTTCGACCTGGATGATCAGCTCTTCGGTCTTTTCGATCCGGGCGCCGACCGGTGCCCGGAAGTGCAGCTTCATCAGCCCGGCGTCCACGGACGGAAAGAAGTCGGTCCCGACCACCAGCACGAGGCCGAAACTGGCGAGCGCGATCGCGCCGGCGATGCCGATCGTGAACCGCCGGTGCGCCAGCGCCACGCCCAGGAGGCGCGCGTAGCCGTTCTGGAACCGGTCGAACCTGGCGTCGCGCCAGTCGTTGAACCGGCGGGCGACCCCCGCCCAGCCGCGCGGCGGCGGGCCGGGGTCGGTCCCCGGCAGGTGGTGGTGCTCGCTGCGCATCAGCATGCGCGCCAGCGCCGGGACCAGCGTCCGGGACAGCAAGTACGACGCCAGCATGGCGAGGACGACCGCGATGGCCAGCGGCGTGAACAAGAACCGCGCCGGGCCGACCAGCAGCACCACCGGAAAGAACACGATGCAGATCGACAACGTCGCGACGATGGCGGGCACCGCGATCTGCTGGGCGCCGTCCAGGATCGCGCGCGTCAGCGGCTTTCCCATGTTCCGGTTGCGGTGAATGTTCTCGACCTCGACGGTGGCGTCGTCGACCAGCATGCCGATCGCCAGCGCCAGGCCGCCCAGCGTCATGATGTTGACCGTGTTGCCGGTCAGCTTGAGACCGACGATGGCCGAGAAGATGGCCAGCGGGATCGACGTGCAGACGATCACCATGCTCCGCCAGCTGCCCAGGAAGAGCCCCACCATCAGCGACACGAGGATCGACGAGATGACCGCCTCGCGCACGACGCCGCCGATCGCCCCGCGCACGAAGACCGACTGATCGAAGTCGATGTTCAGCTCGAGGCCGTTGGGGGCCGCCGCCTTGATCTGGGGAAGGGCGTCCCGCACGGCGTCGACGACCGCCAGCGTCGACGCGTCCGAGTGCTTGAGGATGGCCAGGTACGTCGCCCGCCGGCCGTTGACGCGAACCAGGTTGGTCTGATCGGCGAACGAGTCAGAGATGCGCGCGACGTCTCCCAGCGTCACCGGCGCCCCATCGACGATCTTGACCGGAATGCGCGCGAACTCCGCCACCTCCGACGGGCTGGAGTTCATGAGGACGTTGTACTCACGGCTGCCGATGCGGGCGGTGCCGGCGGGCAAGATCACGTTCGACGTGTTCAGCGCATTGACGACGTCAAACGGCGAGAGACCCTTGCTGGACAGCGCGCGCGGGTCGATGTCGACGTTGATCTGCCGCTGCTTGCCGCCGAACGGCGCCGGCGTCGACAGCCCGGGGATCGTGAACAGGCGAACCCGGATGAAGTTGAGGCCGTAGTCGAAGATCTGCTGTTCGGGCAACGTCTCGCTGGACAGCGTCACCTGCGCCACCGGCACGTTCGAGGCGTTGAACTGGATGACCGTGGGCGGTGTCATGCCGGGGGGCGCGATGCGCAGAATCGTGCTGGTCACCGACGAGATCTGCGCAATGGCAGCGCCGATCTCGGCCCCGGGCTGGAAGTAGATCTTCAGCATCCCGATGCCGGGGATCGACTGCGACTCGATCCGCTCGATCCCGTTCACCGTCGTCGAGAAGGCGCGCTCGCTGATGAGCACGACCCGCCGCTCCATGTCCTGCGCCGAGAGCCCCGGGTAGTTCCAGATGACCGCGACGACCGGGATGTCGATCGCCGGAAAGATGTCGACCACCATCCGGGTCAAAGACAAAACGCCCATCACCAAGATGAGCACACACATCACTGCGACGGTGTACGGCCGCCGCAGCGCAAGTCGAACGATCCACATTAAAGACCGACGGTGAGCCTATGCGACGAAACTGACGGGTCAAGCGTCGGTGTGGGGGCTCCGCTTTACCGTCCTCGTCCTCGTCCTCGTCCTCGTCCTCGTCCGATCCGGGTGGCGCCCGACGTGCTGGATTGGGCCGCCCGAGGACGGCGACGAGGACGAGGACGAGGACGAGGACGGGGGCAGAGACGGAGCCGAGGAGTGGCGCTAGCCGCCCGAAGTCGCTGTCGTGAACAGAACCGGCGCGCCCGTCGCGGCTACGATCGTTTGCCGGTGAACGCCATCGGCTTTGGCGACGCAGATGAAGCAGTCGCCGCCGACGTCGAAGACGCCCATGTCGGTGATCACGCGGTTCACGCAGCCCAGGGCGGTCGCGGGCAGGGTGAGGCGGGTGACCAGCTTGGGTTGGCCGTCCTTCGAGGCGTGGCTTTGCAGGACCACCAGCCGCCGCGCGCCCGCGGCCAGGTCCATCGCGCCGCCCATCCCGGTGATGAGGCGCCCCGGGACCGTCCAGTTGGCGAGGTCTCCGTTGCACGCCACCTCCAGCCCGCCAAGAATCGCCAGGTCGACGTGGCCGCCGCGGATCATCGCGAACGAGGCCGCCGAATCGAACAGGCTGGCCCCCGCCACCGCGGTGACGGTCTCCTTGCCGGCGTTGATGAGGCGCGCGTCGACCTCTTCCTCGCTGGGGTAGGGGCCCATCCCCAGCAGGCCGTTCTCCGACTGCAGCATGATCCCCAGGTCGGGCGGGATGAAGTTGGCGACCTCGGTCGGCATGCCGATCCCCAGGTTCACGATCTCTCCGGGCTGCACTTCGGCGGCCGCTCGCAGCAGCATCTGCTCGCGCGTCCAGCTCATGCCCGCCCCGGGCGCGTGCGCTCGGCCTCGGACATCGCCCGCGTCGTCCCGGCGGTCCGGATCTTGCGGTGCTCGATGACATCGCGGTGCTCGGCGACGACGACGATTCGTTTCACGTAAAGGCCAGGGAGGTGGACGTCGTCCGGGTCGATCGCGCCCTTGGGGACGATCCGGTCGGCCTCGACCACCGTCACGCCCGCGGCCGTCGCCATGAGCGGGTTGAAGTTCCGCGCCGTCTTGTAAAACCGTAGGTTGCCGAAGCGGTCCGTGACCGCCGCGCGCACGATCGCCAGGTCAGCCCGCAACGGGCGCTCGAAGAGATAGCGGCGGCCGTCGATCTCGCGGACCTCCTTGCCTTCCGCGACGATCGTGCCCACCCCGGTCGGCGTATAGAAGCCCGCGATCCCGGCGCCGCCGGCCCGGATCCGCTCCGCGAACGTCCCCTGGGGAACCAGCTCGACCTGCACCTTGCCGGACATGTACTGGTCGGCCAGGTCCGGGTTGCCGCCCACGAAGCTGCAGATCACCTTCGCGACCTGACGGTTCTTCAGCAGCACCGCCAGCCCCTGGCCCTGGTTGCCGCAGTTGTTGCTGATGATGGTCAGGTTCTTCACGCCGCTGGCGGCGATCGCGTCGATGCAGGCCTCGGCGTTCCCGCAGAGGCCGAAGCCGCCCGACATGATCGACATCCCGTCGCGCAGCAGGCCCGCCAGCGCGTCAGCGACGCTGGCGTAGAGCTTGTCCCCGGTGGCCCGGCCCCGGCTCACGACAGTCCCTCGTCGAGGGCGCGCCCCAGCTCGGCGACGGCTTCGTCCAGCTCGCCGTCGGTGATCACCAGGGGCGGCGCCAGGTAGACCAGGTTGTCACGCTTGTGCAGGTGGATGTGTCGGCGGCGCAGTGCGCCGGCCAGCTTGCTCATGGCGGCCGGTGGCAGCGGCTCGCGTCCGCGCGCGCCGTTGACGGGCACGCACAGCTCCAGCGCCCACAACAGTCCCAGGCCGCGTACGTCGGCGACGACGGGGCGTTGGGCCGCCAGCGCGCCCAGCCGCGCGCGCATGACGGGCTCCAGCGCCGCCGCGCGCGCAACGAGCTGCTCGTCCCGCAGCGTCTCGACCGCGGCGACGATCGCCGCGCACACCAGCGGGTGCGCGTAGCTGGTCAACCCGCAGACCAGCACGTGATCGTCGAAATGCCGCGCGACCCGGTTCGTGACGATGACCGCACCGCCGGGCGCGTACCCGCCCGTGATCCCCTTGGCCATCGTCAGCAGGTCAGGCGTGACCCCTTCGTGGTCGACGGCGAACCAGCGGCCGGTGCGCCCGAAACCGGACAGAACCTCGTCGGCAATCAGCAAGATGCCGTGACGATCGCAGATGTCGCGGACCTTTCGCCAGTAACCGAGCGGCGGCGTGAACACGCCGTTCGCGCCCACGACCCCCTCCAGGATGACTGCGGCGACGGTCTCGGGCCCCTCGCGCTGCAGGACGACCTCCAGGTCGCCCGCGCACTCGTGCGCGCAGCTGGTGGGTTCCTTGCCCCACGGGCAGCGAAAGCAATAGGGGTCGCCCATGCGGACGACGCCGGGCAGGCCCGGCTCGAACGGCTCGCGCCGCGGGTCGCCGGACAGCGACAGCATCGCCAGCGTCGCGCCGTGGTAGCTGCGCGTGCGCGCGACGATCTTCTGCCGGCGTGTGACCAACCGGGCCATCTTGACGGCGTTCTCGTTGGCTTCGGCGCCCGAGAGGCAGAAGAAGGTCTTCTCGAGCCCGGGCGGCGTGACTTCCGCCAGCAACTCGGCGGCGCGCACCTTGTCCGGAAAGACGCCGGACGGGATCGTCAGCAGGCCGCGCCCGGCGGCCTCGGCCAGCGCCGCCTTCATGCGCGGGTGGCCGTGTCCCAGCGGCGCGTTCCACGTCATGCTGCCCAGGTCCCACCAGCGGGCGCCGTCGGCGGTGACGAAGCGCGCCCCCTCGCCACCGACGATCTCCAGCGGCGTGGCGGCCGCCTGGGCGGTCCAGGTGTAAAAGACGCGGGCGGCTTGCTGCTGGGTCAGGTCGCTCATGCGGGGACGGCCGCACGCCCCGTATCGGCGATGGCGCGCGCGAACACCTCGGCAATCGTATCGGCCTGTCCGTCGGTCAGGATGAGCGGCGGCGAGATCCGGATCGCCTTCTGCCCGCACTCCAGCACCAGGAGGCCGCGGCGGAAGCAGAGCTGGGCGACCGCCTCGGCGAGCGCGTGCGACGTGAATTCGACCCCGATCATGAGGCCGATGCCGCGGACCTCCGTCACGGTGGGCGCACCGGCCAGCCGCTCGCCGAGCCGGGCCTTCAGCAGCGCTCCGACGCGCGCCGAGTTGTCGACCAGCGTGTTTTCCAGCAGGTCCAGCGTGGCCATCCCGGCGGCGATGGCGACCGGGTTGCCGGCGATCGTCGAGCCGTGCGTCCCCGGGCCCCAGGTCATGACCTCGCGGCGGGCCATCATCGCGCCCAGCGGCATCCCGGAGGCGATCCCCTTGGCCAGCAACAGAACGTCCGGGACCACGCCGGTGTGCTCGGCGGCGAACATCTTCCCGGTCCGCCCCATGCCGCTTTGCACCTCGTCGAAGACCAGCAGGATGCCGTGGCGATCGCACAGCGCCCGCAGCCCGGGCAGGAACTCGGCGGGCGGCACGATGTAGCCGCCTTCCCCCAGCACCGGCTCGACGACGATCGCCGCCACGTCTTCAGCGGGACAGGTCGTCGCGAACAGCTCGGCGACGCTGGCGGCCTCACCGTAGGTGGCGTGGTAGACGCCGGGCAAGAGCGGTCCGAACCCGCGCCGGTACTTGGCCTTGCTGGCCGTCAGCGACAGCGAGCCCATCGTCCGGCCGTGGAAGCCGCCCCGGAACGCGATGACGTTGGGCCGCTTCGTGTGCTGCCGCGCCAGCTTCAGCGACGCCTCGACCGCCTCCGTCCCCGAGTTCGTCAGGAACGTCTGCCAGTGGTGGGTGTTGGGCCCGATTCGCTGGGCGAGCTGGCCTAGCCGCGCGCAGATCTCGCCATATCCCGGGTAGTGAAAGTCGGTGCCGCAGATGTGGATCAGCGTCTGTGCCTGCGCCGCGATCGCCGCCGCGACCGCCGGGTGGGAGTGACCCGTCGACGCGGTCGCCACGCCGGCTTCGGCGTCCAGGTAGACGTTGCCGTCGACGTCCTCGACCATGCATCCGGCCGCGCGCCCGACCATCAAGGGGTAGCAGTGAATCAGCGACGGCGACATGTGCGGCATCGCGCGCGCGATCATCTCCCTGGCGCGCGGACCCGGTGGGTCGGTCACGATCCGGATCGGCTGCGACGCCAGCGACGTCACGTCCGGCGCGGGCTTGGCGGTCACGTGCACACCGTCCGGCTCTGCTCGCGCAGGTAGCAGGGCAGGGTGTAGACGCCGCCGATGTTCTTCCCCGTCGACCCGCTGCCCTTCCAGCCACCGAAGGGCTGCACGCCCGGCCAGGCGCCCGTGGTCGCGCCGGCGGCGCGGTTCACGTAGACGACGCCCGCCTGGATCCGGTCGAAGAAGCTGTCGATCTCGCGCTGGTCGCGCGCGAACAGGCCCGCGGTCAGCCCGAACTTCGTGTCGTTCGCGCGGTCGAGCGCCTCGTCCAGGCTGGCCACCGCCTCGACGGCGACGATCGGCACGAAAAGCTCCTCGCGCAACAGCTCGTGCCCGGCCGGCAGCCCGGCCAGCACGGTCGGTCGCACGTAGTAGCCATGGGCTCGGTCGCCGTCCGTCAGGACCGCGCCGCCCGCGCGCACCACGCCGTGGCCGGCTGCCCGCGCCGTGGCGACGAAACGCTGATAGTCCTCGTAGCTCTGCTTCGTCGCGACTGGCCCGACGAACACGCCCTTGTTCAGCGGATCGGCCGGGTTCACGGCGTCCGCCAGGCGAGCCAGCTCGGCGACCAGCTTGTCGGCGACGTCGCGGTGCACGTACACGCGCGAGCAGGCCGAGCATTTGTGGCCGTTCATCCCGAACGCGGATCGGTAGATCCCTTGCGCCGCCTGAGCCAGGTCGGCGCTGGGCATCACCAGGGCCGGGTTCTTGCCGCCCATCTCGATGATGGCGGGCTTCGGGAAGGTGCCGGCGAACCGTTTATAGATGCGGTTGAACCCGACCTCGAACGAGCCCGTGAAGGTGACGCCGTCGACGCCGGGGTGCTCGACCAGGCCGTCGCCGATCACGCGCCCGCTGCCGGGCAGGCAAGACAGCGCCCCGCGCGGCACGCCCGCCGCTTCGAAGATCTCGGTCAGCTTCAGCGCCGAAAGCGGCGTCTCGGACGAAGGCTTGCAGACCACGGTGTTGCCGGTGACCAACGCTGCCGCGATCGGGGCCCCCATCAGCGCATACGGGAAGTTCCAGGGAGCGATGACCGCCCAGACGCCGTACGGGCGCAGCACACTGGTGTTCCGGTCGGTGGGCGCGAGTCGACCCATCTCACGGACGTAGCCGTGATTGTCTCGCATCTGGCCGGCGTAGTACGTCAGGAGGTCGGCCGTCTCTTCGATCTCGCCCAGCGCCTCGATGCGGTTCTTCCCCATCTCGAGGATCATCCAGACGGACAGCTCGAAGCGACGGGCGCGCACGAGCTCGGCGGCCTTCTCGATGATCGCGGCGCGCTCTTCCCACGGTCGGGCGCTCCAGGCCGGGAACGCGGCCCGGGCGGCGGCGACTGCGTCGCGCAGGTCGGCGGCGGTCGCGCTGGCGACGCGTGCCACGATTTGGCGCGCGTCGGCGGGGTTGCGGCTCTCGATGATCCCGTCGCCCGGCCGATCCTCGCCGGCTACGCGAGCCGGAAACATTTGACCGAGCGCCGCGCGCGCCACGCCAATGGCGGCGTGGAACCCGGCGTCAATCTCCGGATCGTCGGCGGAGAGGCTGACGTATGTCACTTTGGTGGGCGCCGTCATGACAAATGCACTCCCGTTGCCCCTTTAGAATAAGCCAAAAAAATCCATCCTGCTCGATGTGCGGATTGGACCTGTCTGGTCGTTGACACCGCAATTTCGAATCCGTACTCTGGCGCGCCCCCCGTGAGCTGGGGAACGGGAGAGACGACATGACGAAGGCGGAGCTCATCGAGCGTGTGTATGCGGGGAAGAATCTCCCGCGCGGGTTGACGAAGAAGGCAGTGGCTCAGATCGTCGACGCCGTTTTCACCGAGATGGGCGACTACTTCATTCGCTCCCGCGTGACCCGGAACCAGACCGCGCGGCTGACCTACCCTGGATTCGGAACGTTTTCGAAGCGCCGGCGTCCGCCGCGCATGGTGAAGAACCCCGCCACGGGCGCGCCGATCACGATCCCGCAGCAAGAGACGATCATCTTTTCGCCCGGGCAAGAGCTGCGCTCGCTGCTGAACCGGAACGGCGCCAACGGCCACGCCAAGACCGCTGACGCTGCGGTCGCCGCCGCCAAGGTCCCGGCCGTCAAGGCCGCCGCCACGGCCCGCTAGGCGTTTATCGCACCTGCGCGTCGACGGTCGCACCTCCCGGAGCGGCCTCGGGCGCGCTAACATAGACGATACGAATGCTCGATCCGGGCCTCGAGCTCTGCGACCTGCACATCCACGTCGGTGGCGCAGTCGCGCCTCACGTCCTCTGGTCAATCGCGCACGAGCAGGGCTTCAAGCTGCCGGTGTCGACTTACTGGGAGTTCCGGGACCTGGTCACGGCCAAGCCCGAGAACATCGCCTCGCTGGACGACTACCTGGCGATCCTGCACCACTGGACGGAGAAGATTCAGTCGTCGCCTGCCGCGATTGAGCGTTCGGTCTACGAGATCATCGGAAAAGAGTTCCGGTCGAGCGGCGTGTCGCTGATCGAGCTGCGCTTCAACCCGATGAAGCGCAACCTGGGCGGCGAGCGCGACCTGGACCACATCATCCACGCGGCCCTGCGCGGGATGGATCGGGCCTGCCTCGAGTACGGCGTGCGCGCCGGGCTGATTTTCTGTCTGGCCCGCGAATTCACGCTGGAGCTGAACGAGATCATCGTCAAGAAGGCGGTGAAGTATCGGGCGCGCGGCGTGGTCGGGATCGACCTGGCCGGCCCCGAGGTGCACACGCTGGAGCTGCGCGACGAGGTTGCCGGATACCGGGATCTGTTCGCGCGGGCGCGCGCGGCGTCGCTGGGGACCACCGTCCACACGGGCGAGACGACGTACACCGCCGCGGCCGGCGTACTGGCCGTCCTCCGAGAGCTGGCGCCGACGCGGATCGGCCACGGCATCGCGGCCGCCAAGAGCGAGGAGGCGGTCCGCAAGATCGCCGAGACGGGAACGGTGCTGGAGATCTGCCCCAGCTCGAACCTGCGCACGCACGCCGTCGAGGATTTGCAGGAGCTGGGGACGGCGCTGCGCATCTTCGAGGAGGCCGGCGTCCGCTACACGATCAACACCGACGGCCCTTACCTGCTGAACACGCACCTGCGGCGCGAGTACCAGATGTTGCTGGACGCGCAGCTCATCACCGACGCGCAGGCCGAGCGCAGCGTCGCGGTGGCCCGCGCCGCGACCTTCATTCGATGAGAGCCCACCAACCGGCCGGTGGTACCTTTCGGGGGTGGATCGCGCCAAGCTGGCGAACCTCGCGGCGACGGCCGCCGTCGCGCTGGGCCTGACGGCCGCGCGCCCGGCACAGGCCGCGCCGGATCCGTTCGCGTGGGCGCCTCCGCGGGCGCCCGCCGTCAGCCGCGGGCGCGAAACGGGCGTCCGTTTCGGGATTGCGGCGCTGACCGAGGTGGAGGTGGAGGTCGACGACGTCTACGACGCCGCCAACCGACACGCCGTCGAGCTGGCCGAGCAGCGGCTGGCGGCGGTCCCGGGCGTGCGCGCGGTGTTTGGCCCGGCTGGCCTGCTGGACATCACCGTCGACGCCAGCGGGAAACCCAGCGCCCAGCGGGTCCTGGGCCGCGGGCGCGGGGCGATCGTCGACCTGGGGCGAATCGCGCGCGGGCCGGGCGCTAGCCGAACGCTGGCCGGCGCGGCGGCCCAGGAAGAGCGCGAGAACGAGGAGGCGCGGCAGCGCATCGTGCGTCGCGCCGACGCGCTGGGCTGGTTTCTCACCGAAAACGGCCGCCGGGTCCGATTCCTGGTCGACGTCGACGACTGGGAACGAAGCGAGCCGGCGCTGGCGACGGCCATCCAGGACTCGGGCCTGTCGATCGTGCCGTCCACGGGCGCGCTGGAAGCGCGGCCCCTTTGGCCCGACCCGCGCCACCACCGGGCGCGGCTGTTGCCGCCTGCGTTCGCGGCGGCGTGGGTCTTCTTCGTGCTGGTGGCCGTTCGACGGGCGCGTTTCCCACTGGGCCGGCGGCGTGTCAGCCGGGCGCTGGCGACGGCAGCCGCCGCGGCCGCGCCGTTCGTGCTGGTGCCGGTGCCGGGCGTGCGGTGGATGGGGGCGGCCGCCGCGCTGGCTGCCGCCGCCGTCGCGCTGTTCGGATCCCGCGCCCGCGACGCGGCAGCGGTGGTCTCGGCGCGCCCCACGGGCCTGCCCTGGATCCTGGGGCTGTCGGCGGCGCTGGTGCTGGAGACGGCGGCGCTGGCGCCGCGGGTTCGCGTCCAGACGCGGCAGTGGAGCGCGGCGCCCATGTTCTTCGTCAGCGTGCGCGGAGATCTCGACGAGCCGGTCGTTCTGCGTGAGCTCCGCCGGATGGCCGACGACCTGCGCGCGCAGCCCGGCGTCGCCAACGCCTGGTCGATCGCCGACCTGTTCCTGGGGATCACATTCGCCGGCAAGGAGGCCAGCGGCATCCCCGAGGACCCCGAGGAGCTGCGGCGGATCCTGGTTCAGACCCGCACCGACCCGGCGGTTCGTCTCGAGCTTTCGGCCGATCACCGGGAGGCGCTCATCGGCGTGCGCTTCGACGACGATCCGACGGTCGACCACGCCGCGATCGTCGCCCACGCCCAGCGTTACGCGGACCGCGAGCTGCGGCACGCGCTGGCCCGGATCGATCTGACGGCGCCCGCGACGGATCCCACGGCGCGGCTCGTGGGCGAGGGCATTCTGGCGGGGGACCTCGCGCAGCGGGTGGCGCGGATCTGCGCGCGCTCGGGACGGCCGTTGACGCCGGCTGAGGCGCTGTCGGTGCGGCGCACGGCGCGGGCGGTCGCCCTCATCCCCATCGCGGAGCCGTCGCGACTCGACGCTGAGATTGGCGACGCGGTCCGAAACTTCGCGGCGCACCACCCGTTTCCGCTGACCGAGGGGCAGGTCGAGCGGCTGGTGCTGGGCGCGCGCGCGCTGGCGACGGGAGCCAGCACCGATGACGTTCGCACCGTCGTCGAGGCGGTCTACGGGCCGCGCATGCCCCCGGCGGTCGTCAACGCGACCGCCGCGTCGCTGGCGCGGCGGCTGGCGGCGCTGCGGCGGCGTCACACGGCGCGCATCGATTTTCGCGAGATGTTGTACGGCGCGAACCTGCCGACCGAAGGCGTGCTGGCGGACGAGGTCCGCAGCGCGACGCTGGAGGCGATCGGGCCGCTGGTCGGGCTCCCCGTCGCCGCCGACGCCGCCGGCGCGCTGCACCTGGACGCGCAGTCGATCGGCGGCGTCCCCTGCGACCGGGCGCTTTCCGAAGTCTGGAGCCGCGCGCTGCGGCCGGGGCTGATTGCGGCGTCGGCGACGATCGCGATCCTGCTGGTGCTGGCGGGCGGCCTGCGGGGCCTGGTGGGCTTGCCGCTGGCGCTGGCGCCGTTGGCCGCGGCAACGTTACCGGCGGCGCTGCTGCGGGAGCCGATCGGCTTGCCCATGCTGGCCTTCTTCGGCGGCGCGTTCGCCGGTGGCGCCTTCCTGGCCATCGTCGCGATCCCCGGACGGCGGGAGTGGCGGCGGTCGTGACGCGGCGGTGGTCTCGTGTCGCGCTCGTCGCCGCGGCGATCAGCGTCGCGGTTTCGGGCGGGTGCAGCTGGCCGCCCTGGCGGTTTGGCGCGCCGCTGGACGGCCGCCCCTCGATCCCGCCGCTGCCGGCGATCCCGTCGCCGCGCGAGGCGCGGGCGGCTGCCGTCGCCGCGCGGGGGGCGGGCGAGCCGGTCCTGGAGCTCCGCGCGTTGCAGGTCCTGGATCACTCCTATCGCCTGGACGCGGTGCTGCGCGCCCGACCAACGGCGGCCGAGACGGCGCGCCTCGCGGAGCTTCTGGAGGCGCGTGCCGCGGCGTTTCGAGCCCTGGGCCGGGCGGTTCCGGAGAGCCGGGACCTGGAAGCGGTGGCCCGGCTCGATCCGGCCGGCGGACAGCGCTTGATCCCGCTGCGCGCGGCCGCCGCCGCGCGGGCCGGCGACTTCTGGAAGTCGGTACACGCCGTCGACGACGCGCGCGCCGCCTTCGCGCTGGCGGCGGCGCTGGGAGGCGTCGCGCCGGGCGCGGGCGGGGCCGCGGCAACACCGGCGCCGTTGCCGTCACCGCTGCCGCAGGACCTGGGGAACTGGGTTCTGCAGAGCCCTGCGCTGTCGACGCGCGTGCTGCCGCTGGCCGTCGCCGCCCCCTGGGTGCTGGACGACCAGCCGCGCGCGCTGACCTGGGCCGAGCTGCTGCTGGACGAGGACCCGAGCTCGCCTGACGTGCTGGCGCTGGTCGCGCTGATCTTCGGCCGCGCCGGCCGCTTCGGCGGCACCGAGCGGATGCTCACGGACCTGACCTTCTACACGCCCGACCGCGCGTCCGGCCTGGCGCGCGGGGCGCAGGTCTGGGAGCAGGTCGGCCGCACGCGCGAAGCCTGCGCGCAATGGATCCGCGCCGCGCGGTGGCGCGACGAGCCCGAGGATCCGCTGTGGCTGAAGGCCATCGCCTGCGCGCGTCGCGATCCGGGTGCCGGCGACTGGCGCGAGATCCGCGCGTACGTCCTCGACCGCACGCCGCCCGGCGAGCGCGACGACGCGGCCGCCCGGCTGGACGCCGCAGCGGGCGGCGGCTAACTCAGGCGAGCCGCTAGCGCGGCCGTTCCTCGAACGCGAGCAGCTTGGCTTTGAGCTGCGCGAACTGGGCAGCCTGGGCCGGCTGATCGGCGAGGTTGTTCTTCTCGCCCGGGTCGCGGCGCAGGTCGTACATCTCCCAGCGCCGCTCCGTGATGCGGTGAATGAGCTTGTGTCCGTCGGAGACCATCATCGACGCCTGGTGGGGCCAGGCGGTGGCCGGCATCAGCTCGGCATAGACGGGCGCTGCCGCCAGCGGCTTGCCTTCGATCGCCGGCAGCAGGCTGCGGCCGCGCATGTTGGCCGGCACGGGCGCGCCCACCAGGTCCAGCAGGGTCGGCGCGACGTCGACCAGCTTGGCGTCTTGATCGATCACACGCGGGGTCTGGCCGGGGATGGCGATGATCAGCGGCACCCGCGTCTGCTCGTCGTAGAGGTCGGTCCCGTGGAAGTAGGCCTTGTGCTCGCCCCACGCCTCGCCGTGGTCGGCCATCACGACGATCGCGGTGTCCTTGTCCAGGCCGGCCGTGTGGAGCGCGTCGAACAGCTTCTTCACCCAGAGGTCTGCGAAGGCGATCTCGTAGTCGTACTTCTCGACCAGCCCCGGCACGCCGCTCAGCGACGTGGGGAACTCCTTGTGCGCCATGTACGAGGAGTGCGGCTCGAAGAGGTGCGTCCACATCACGAAGCGCTGCTTGCGGGCCGCCGCCTGCTGCAAGCGCGCGATCACGCGCGGCACGATGCGCGGCGAGGCGCTGTCCTTGTTCGACTCCGCGATGCTGAGCGCGCCGTCGTCGGACCACTCGGTGAACCCGCGGCTGATCCCGCGGTCGGCGGTGAAGTAGAAGTGCGAGAAGATCCCGATCGGCGTGAGGCCCACCGCGCGCAGCGACTCGAAGAAGGTGTGGTTGCTGGGCAGCACGTTCGGGTAGTTGACCGTGGGCTTGTCCCAGGCGATGTCGGTCGGGTAGCGGCCGGTCAGGATCGACGGGAAGCTGCGGGGCGTGTTGGGGGCCTGCGACCAGACGCGCTTGAAGTAGGCGCCGCGCCGGGCCAGCGCGTCCAGCGTCGGCGTCAGGGAGCGCCCAGCCGGGCGCCCATATCCCGCGACGCCCAACCGATCGCCCCGGAACGCGTCGATGGTGACGATGAGGATGTTCCCCTTGAACGCGCCGGCGCGCGGCTCGACCGGCGCGGGCGGCGCCTCGGCGGCGGCGGGCGCCTCCGCGGTCACCGGTTTCGCGTCGCCGCCTTCGCAGTTCTGATCGATGCCGTCGCCGGGGATGTCCTCGGCGCCCGGGTAAACGTCGGCGCGGTGGTCGTCGCAGTCGCCGCCGCCGAACCGGGCCGAGAAGCCGTCGCCGTCGTGGTCCGTCAGGCGGCGCGCGGCTCCGACCAGAGCGCGCAGGCCGAGCGCGTGGTCGTCGACCGACGCGAACGCCGGATCGCCTTCGGGCAGGCGCGACCCCAGCGTCAGGGCCACCGCCGCCACCAGCGCCAGCGCGCCCGGAATCGCTATCCCGACGACGCCTGGCAAGCGCGCCCGAACGCCGCGCCCGGCACGCGAACCAAACCAGAAGACGGCGTGGGCGCCACCGAGCACGATCGCCAGGCCCAGCGCGTAAAGCGGACCAAGGTCCAGCACTCGCCAGTCGGCGCGCGACAGCGCCACGACGAACGCGAGGGCGCCGGCCGCGGCCAGCGCGACCAGCAACAGCCCCGTCGCGCCCAGCGCGCGCGGGCGGGGCAGGGCGCGCGACAGGCGCCGCCACAACGGCAGCGACGCCACGGCCACCACGCCGCCCGGTAGCGCGCCGATCAGCGCCATCCCGGCCGCGCCGATGACGGCCAGCCGCTGGCTTTGCATCTTGCCGATGAGCGCGAGCTGCCCGGCGGCCGCCACCACCGCGATCACCAGCGCGCCGGTCAGCGCGGCGAGGATCCCCGCCGCCACCGCGCGGTCGCGGTCGGGGTCTTCGCGAAGCGCGCCCCATTCAGCGGGGCGTGCGCCGTCGATGGCCCGCGCCACGAGGTCGGCGGCCAGGCCGGCCACGATCGCGGTCGCCCCGTAGAGGCCGACCGCCAGCGCCGCGACGCCCATTCCGCCGCCGTGCGGCGCCGTCGCCAGCAGGTCGATGAGGCCGGCGCCCGCGACGCCAGCCAGGACCGAGGCGCCAACCGGACGCCGCAGGCTGGGAAGCTGCATCGTACGCAGCTAACACGCGCCGCGTTTGGGCACAACTTTGGAATCCAGTGGTTGCCGCGCTTGACGGGCGCGGCCGAATCGGGATACTGGCGGGCGAAATGGGACGACGGGACAATCGCCGATCGATGAAGATGCGCCGCAAGGTGCGCCAGAAGAAGCTGAAGGCGCGCCTCACCAAGAAGCGGGTGGCAGGCCGCGAGAAGGCCGCCGCCGGCGCCAAGCCGGCCAAGAAGAAGGCCGCCGCGCCCAAGGCGAAGTAACGGCCCCCGAGGTCGACGCAGGCGGGAACCCCTCCCGGGCTCCCGCACCGGCCGCGGCGCCCACGGCGCTGATGCGGCAGTACCTCGACGTCAAGGCGAGGTATCCGGACGCCCTCGTGCTGTTCCGGTTGGGGGACTTCTACGAGCTCTTCTATGAAGACGCCGTCTACGCGGCGCGTGTCCTCGACCTGACGCTGACGACGCGGGACAAGGGCAAGGAAGACCCGGTCCCGATGTGCGGCGTGCCGCACCACGCGGTGCGCACGTACCTGGTCAAGCTCACGGAGCTGGGACACCGGGTCGCGCTGTGTGAGCAGCTCGAGGACCCCAAGGTCGCGCGCGGCATCGTCAAGCGCGACGTCGTCCGGGTCATCACGCCCGGCGTGGTCCTGGACGAGGAGGCGCTGGACCCGCGGGCGCCCAGCTACGTGGCCGCCGCCGTGGGCGAGGCGCGCGCCGGCTACGGCCTGGCGCTGCTGGACGTGACGACGGGCGATTTTCGGATCACGGAGGCGCCCACGCTGGATCTGCTGGTCGAGGAGATCGGCCGCGCCGCCCCGCGCGAGCTGGTGCTGGGGCGCGGCGAGCGGGAAGGGCTGCTGGCCGAGCGGATCCGGACGGCGTTTCCGCGCCTGCCGCGCGCCGTCGTCAACGATGGCGAGACCGCGCCCGAGCTGTCGCGCGCGCTGGGCGCCCGGTTCGACGCGACGCTGCTGGAACGCGTGCCGCAAGCCGCGCGCGCGGCGGCGGCGGTCCTGCGCTACGCCCGCGCGACGCAGCCCGGCGCCGAGCTGGCCCTGGGCGGCCTGGAGGTCGTTCGTCGCGCCGACACGCTGGTCATCGACGAGCAGGCGCGCGCCCACCTGGAGCTGGTCGAGTCGCTGCAGGAGCGGCGGCGCGCCGGGTCGCTCATCGACCTCCTGGATCGAACGCGCACGGCGATGGGCGGCCGGATGCTACGCCGGTGGCTGCTGTTCCCGTCGCGGGATCTGGCCACGATCCGGCGGCGGCAGGACGCTGTCGAACGGCTGATCGGCGCGCACGCCGCCCGCGACAAGGCGCGCAAGCGGCTGGGCGACATCGCGGATCTCGAACGGCTGGTCGGGCGGGCCCGCCTGGGCGTGGCGACGCCGCGCGATCTCGCCGTGCTCGGGCGGTCCCTGGGCGAGCTGCCCGCGCTGGCCGCCGAGCTGGACGAAGCGCATCGCGGCGAGATCGGCGCGCCCGCGGGCGGTGAGGCGGACTGGTTGGCGCTGGGCGACGATCTGGCGACGGACCTGGCGTCCGAGCTGACGCGTGTGCTGCGCCCCGATGCGCCGGCGCTAACGAAGGACGGCGGCTACGTCAACGCTGGGGTCTCGCCCGAGCTGGACGAGCTGCGCGACATCGCGAACGGCGGCCGCGACCGCATCGCCGCGATCGAGACCCGCGAGCGCGAGCGAACGGGCATCCCGTCGTTGAAGATCAAGCTGAACAGCGTGTTCGGCTACTACATCGAGGTCACGCGCTCGAACCTGGCGTCGGTGCCGGCCGACTATCGCCGCAAGCAGACGGTGGCCAACGCAGAGCGGTTCGTCACGCCCGAGCTGGCGGAGTTCGAGGCCACGGTGCTGACCGCTGACGAGCGTCGCGTCGCGCTGGAGCTGGAGCTCTTCACGAAGCTGCGCGCGCAGGTGGCCGCCGACGCGGAGCGCCTTCTGGCGGTCGCGGCTAGGGTCGCGGCGGCCGACGCACTGGCCGGGTTGGCCGAGGTCGCGCACCGCAACGGCTACTGCCGCCCCGAGGTCGACGAGAGCGGCGTCATCGAGCTCTGCGACTCGCGCCATCCCGTCGTCGAGCAGCTGGCCGCCGCCGGCAGCTTCGTTCCCAACGACGTCCGGCTGGACCCCGCGGCCGAGCAGATTCTGATCGTGAGCGGCCCGAACATGGCCGGTAAGTCGACGCTGATGCGCCAGGTCGCCCTGGCGGTCATCCAGGCGCAGATGGGCGGGTTCGTCGCGGCCCGCACGGCGCGCATCGGGCTTTGCGATCGGGTGTTCACGCGCGTCGGCGCCGGCGACAACCTGGCCCGGGGCGAATCGACGTTCATGGTCGAGATGCGCGAGACCGCCCAGATCCTCCGGCACGCGACGGCGCAGAGTCTCATCGTCCTCGACGAGATCGGCCGCGGCACGTCGACCTACGACGGCGTGTCGATCGCCTGGGCGGTGGCGGAGCACCTCCACGACCACCTGGGCGCGAAGACGCTGTTCGCGACCCACTACCACGAGCTGGCGGCGCTGGCCGCCGATCGGCCGCGCGTGCGCAACGTCAGCGTCGCCGCGCGCGAGTGGAAGGGGGAGGTGGTGTTCCTGCGCAAGCTGGTGCCCGGCGGCGCCAACCGCTCGTTCGGCGTCGAGGTCGCCAAGCTGGCCGGCCTGCCTCCCGAGGTGGTGGCCCGCGCCGGGGCCATCCTGCGCGCGCTGGAAGCGCAGCCAGCGGCGGGCGGCCGCTCTGGACCTGCTCAGCTGGGGTTGTGGGGGGCGGCCCCGGCGACCCCGCCCCGGGAGGCCGAACCGTTGCCACCGCCGCAGCCCCTGGCCGAGATCGCCGACGCGCTGCAGGCCGTCGATCCGGACGATTTGTCGCCCCGCGCCGCCCACCAGCTGCTGGTCGAGCTGAAGAGAAAGTTGACTCCCTCCCCCTAGGTCCGGTCACAATTACCTCAGGCCCCCCTTCTTCGCATGAGAAAGCTGGCGATCCTGGCGCTTCTGGCGCTCCCGACCTGTCTGCTGGCCCTCGTGGCGCAGCCGGCCGGCGCGTCGACGAAGCCGGCAACCGCGCGGCCGGCGACCCAGGGTGGCAAGCCGCGCACCGGCGCCAAGCCCGCCAAGGTCGCGAAGGCGAAGGTGCCGAAGAACGCGCCGGTCGTCCTCTATCACGTGAACTGGCGTGAGACGATGCCGCTCAAGCTGCGCGACGCGCACGGGCGGCCGGTGAAGGGGCTCCAGCGACGGTTCGATCACCTGCTGCGCTGCCACCACACCAACACGCAGCACAAGATGGATCCGCGCCTCATGCGCCTTCTCTACACGACCGGCCACCACTGGCCGGGGCGGCGGCTGGAGATCGTTTCGGGCTACCGCAATCCCACCGTCGCCAAGAACCCGCACAGTCCGCACATGCAGGGACTGGCTTGCGACTTCCGCGTCGAAGGGGTGAAGACGGCCGAGCTGCGCGACTACCTGCGGCGGAATTTCGAAAAGGTCGGCGTCGGCTATTACCCGAACTCGAGCTTCGTGCACCTCGACGTCCGCAAGGACAAGTCGGCGTTCTGGATCGATTACTCCGGTCCGGGTGAGCGCTCCATCTACTCGGCGACGCCCGATCAGGACCTCAAGAACGGGCGGGCGGACAGCTATCACCCGACCAAGATCGACACGTCCTGGGCCGACGCACCGCCTCCGCCGCCCGACCCGGACGGCCGAGCTCCGGCGCCGTCCGAAAACCAATCAGACGACCAGTAAACGCCAGAAACTCCGGGATTAACGCCGGAAATTCTGTGCTAACGTCCGGGTTCCCTGACGGCCGGCCCGTCTCGGCCCGCCGCGCCCCAACGGACTTTGAGGAGGCCTCGATGAGAATTAGTGGTGCTTTCGTGCTGGCTCTGTCGCTCGGCGTTGCGGTCTCCGCAACCAGCGCTCCGAGCTACGCCAAGGCGAAGAAGAAGGGGGCCGGCGAAGGGGCAGCGCCGACGGCCAGCCCCGCCGAGGTCAACAAGCTCAAAGCGGTGCGCCTGGGCGACACGAACGCCGGAACCTTCAAGTGGGGGATGAAGCCCGAAGAGGTGATGGCCGCCGTTCGCACGGCGATCGAGGGAAAGTACCAGAAGCGGATCACCGAGGCGTCCGCCGATCCCGGCAAGCAGCAACGCATCCGCGGCGAGATGGAGCGCGAGATCAGCGCCGTGAAGAAGAGCTTCACGAAGTTCGAAGGCCAGAAGAGCGGCTGGGACGTGTCGATCATCGGTCCGGAGTTCCAGCAGGGAACGTCCGAGGCCGTGCTGGTCACCAAGGAAGATCAGTGGACGCGGTACTTCTTCTTCTTCGAGGACGGCCTCTACAAGATGTACCTGGCGTTCAACCGCGACGCCCTTCAGGGCAAGTCGTTTCAGGATTTCGGCAAGAGCATGGAGGCGCGCTACGGCAACGCCAAGCCGGTCTTCCGCGACGAAAAGACCAAGGGCGGCGTGCACCGCACGCTGGACCACTACACGTGGAACGCGGGCGGCGACAAGTTGAAGCTGGTCGACCGGTCCGAGTTCTACGGCGTCTACTGCCTCGTTCTTTACGACGCGTCCACCGACGAGCGGGTGCAAGAGCGCCGCAAGGTCGTCAACCCGGGCAACGTCGAGAAGGACGCCCTCGTCGAGGCGGTCTCGACGCGCGGCAAGGACGGCAATGACGAGAACGACGACATCATCGACCGCGTCACCGGGCACGAGGTGAAGAAGCCCGGCACCGAGCAGCACGCCGACATCGTGGTCCCGTCGCCGAGCAATCCCAACGCGGGCTTCGTCCCCGACGACGACAAGAAGAAGGCGGCCGCGAAGCCGTCGTCGTCATCCTCGGCGGCCTCCGACAGCGCCAAGAAGAAGGGCGGCAAGAAGAACGACGCCCTGGACGGTCTGGAGCTGTAAAGCGCGTGTGAAGCGGACCCTGGGCAGCGGTCTCGGCCTGGGCCTGCTCGCGCTGGTCGCGGTGTCTCCGCGGCCGGCCTTCGGCGATTGCACCGTCCTCGACTACACGTTCCAGCCTGACTGCTTCCGGGCGCCGGCCGACGGCGCCTGCGTGTTCGATCCGCAGCACCCCGACCTCGGTCCGCAGATCGCGGTCTGGCTGGAGAGCGCCGACGGCACCAGCTTCGTCGAGACGTTGATGGTGACGAACGCGGTCGCCGTGCACGGGATCGGCAACCGCCCGGGCACCTGGGACATGCAGTCCGGACCGCGATTCCCGTACGGCCGCCGGGCGATGGCGCTGCCGATCTGGGCGCACACGCGAGGCAAGCTCTACGCGCCGGTCGTCATGAACGACGGGATGGACGACCAGCTCACGAATCACGAGAACAGCTCGTCCCCCGAACCCTACTTTTGCCGCCCCATGCTGATCGACGAGGTCGTCGATGCCGTCACCTGCGCGAGTGGAAAGTTCCGCAGCGTCAAAGGGCTGCTTCAAGCGGGGCAGCCGGCGTCGTATTACCCGCCGCGCGCCGATCTGTTCAACTTCGACGGTACGCTGTGTCTGCCGCGCATCGGCTACCCAGGGTCGTGCGATCCCGGGGACTCGGCGCAGTACTTCGCGCTGAACGACGTCGACGTGGTCGCCGCGGCCACGCCGCCCTACGGTGCGCCGTTCACGGGGCGCTGGATCGTCCCGGGGGGTGTCGCGCCGGGCGACTACCGCCTGGCCGTGGAGGTCGCGAAGGAGTTCGACACCAACGCCGACCACCAGCACCCGAGCGAGGTCAGCGCCTATGACGCCAGGTACTTCGCTGGCTATGGGCAACCGGGAAACGTCGGCCAGCCGTCGGTCCTTTACCGCGTGCCGATCCGGCTGGGGCCAGGCGCCCCGGCGACGGCCAGCACGGCCGCCATCGCGGGCTACGGTGACTGGACCGGCGCCACCGGGCAAGTTTGGGCACGGGACGCGACGATCAGTGACGCGCCCGGCAGCGGGGCAGGTCGGCTGCTGACCTTCACCGGCGCGGACGGCCCGGCGCGCGTCCAGGTCGCGCAAGGCGCCTGCCCGGTCGTCGATTGCAGTGGCCCCAACCCGCCGGTACCGCTGCCGGTGTCATTCACGGCCGTGCCGACGCCGTCGGGGACATCCGTGGCGATCACGTTGCGGCAATCCAGCGAGAGCGGTGGCCAGCCCGTCGTCGGGTACGAGGTCCGCTACGCGGCCATGGGCCTTCAGCAGCCGATCGATCCTGCATCGTTCGCCGCGTGGAGCGCGGCGGGCGCCGTTCCCGTCGCCGCGCCAGGCTCCGAGACGACCGTGCAGGTCGACGGCCTCGCGCCGCTGACCGACTACGCGGCCGGTGTCCGCGCCGTCGGTGTTTGCGGCCCGTCGCCCACGACCTACCAGCGCTTCGAGACGCCAGCCATCAAGTTCAAGCAGCTGTCCGGCTGCTTCGTCGCGACCGCCGCCTTCGGCTCCGACCTGGCCCCCGAGGTCGCCGCCCTCCGAAAGGCCCGCGACCTCGCGACCTCACGCAGCACGCTGGCCACGCTGGCCGTCGATCTCTACTACCGCTCCTCGCCGCCCTTCGCCGCCGCCATCGCACGATCCGACGTCGCGAGAGCCCTGGTCCGCCAGGCTCTCCGAACGCTGACGCAACGCCAATAATCCGGCCCAACCGAACAGCGGCCGACAAGCCGGTCCGCTGGCGAAGCTGGGCCGAGAACCGGCCCGGAGCTTGCTCGCGTAAGTGAGGACCGGAAGCGCAGGCCCGGCGCAGCCAGCGGGCCGGATCGTCGGCCGGCGCCCAACCGTCCAGCAACGCCCGCCTTACAGCGGAGCGAACATATCTGGGCGGGCGGCGTCCTTGCTGATGCCTTCCATCAGGTCCTTGCCGTTGGCGGTGATCTGCGCCAGCAGGGTCCGGATGTTGGCGACGCGCTGCTTGTAGCTCTCCTGGCGGGCCTGATCGGGCGAGCCCGTCATGACCGCGTCCATGAACGGCGTCGGCTTCAGCGGCACCAGGAGGCTCGCGTCCACCTTGTTGCCCGTCTTGCGATCGACCCACGGCGCGCCCGAGCCTGACCGGATCTTGAAGCCGACCAGGTTGTCGGCGCCGCAATCCTTGCCGCCGTTCTTACAGACCTGATCACCGACCTCGACCAGGTTGGCGACGACGATCTTGCCACCGTTGTCGAACACGACGCCGTAGTTCTTGGTCGTCGCGCCCGCCGACTTCTCGGCGTACGACTTCAGCGCGTCGGAGTCGTTTTCGGACCGGCGAATGTGCCGCTCGACCTCGTTGTAGAGGGCGATGCTGTCGTAATAGTAGTTGAACAGCTTGTCTACGTCGGCGTCCGGCAAGCGGTAGTAGTCGACGCGGAAGATGGTCGCCGTGTTGGGACGCGGGTCGAGCTTGATCGCCTTCAGGTCGGCGACGAACTGCGGGTCGTACGCGACCGGCTCTTTCTTGGCCGCTGCAAGCCGCTGCTGGCTGCGCGCCACCGCCGTGCCGATCTGGCTCAGCGTCTTCTGCATGTTGTCGAGCTCGGTCTTGACCGCCTTGGCCGCGTGGTTCGCGGTGTTCATGTTGGCGCGGCCGACGCTGGCGATGCCCATGCCGGCGCCCAGCGCGAAGCCGCCGATGCCGACGACCACCGACGCGACGAGGACTGCCTTGCCACGGCCCGACCGGACGTTCTGGACGGGCGCGCCGTCATCGATGGAACGCAGGTCGAAGCCGCCCTGCGGGGCCTTCATGTTGGCGTACGGATTCATCCCGGCCGGCGGCGGCGCACCCACGACCGGGGTGCCCGGGGCGGGGGTGGGGCGGTTGGCGGCGCCCGGCTGGGGCGCAACGCCGCGCGGTGCCTGCGGCGGGAACGGAGCACCGCCCGCGGGGGGCCGTGCGTTGGGGGGCAAGGGCGCGCCCGGTGCCGGCGCGCCAGGCGCTCCGGCAGGAGCCTTCAGACCCAGGCGGGCCTTGAGGTCACTGATGTCCTTGGTCGGGGCGACGCCTGGTTTCCGGTTCTGATCCACTGAGCTCCTCCGGCGCGGGGGCCTTCACGCGCTTGACTGGTCGGCGGTGGGCGGGATTAAAGCGAGCAAGGAAACGGACAGAGGCGGACCATACTGGCGCCCTCACAGCCTGTCAAGCGACCAAACCCGCCAAATGAAACAAGACCTGGGTTGCGCCAATGGTCGTGTTCGCTGTTGCGCAACCGTCAGTCCGGAGTGCGTCAGGCGAATTAAACGAAGCTCAAGAATGATTCGATTGCCCAGGCCGAATCGGGGGGCAAGTTGGTGAACCGAATCCCCACCGTGTTGCTGCCTTGGCGAACCGCCTCACCCGAAGCGGTCAGCACGTCCTCTCGATCGGGCAACTGGAACTGCAGCCCCATGTAGCGCGGCGCGCGCTCCGAATCGGGCTCGAGGATGGGGGCCAGCCGCGCGCCCGTGCGGCTGATGTCCAGCATGCGACAGGTAAACGGCTGCCCGTCGATGAACCTGTTGATGAACAGATCGACACTGACGCGCTTGCCGCTGCGGCGATCGGGCCCGTGCGAGCGGCGCCGCGACCGACGGTCGATGGTTTGGGGCAGGACCCCCGTACCCTCCGCCTTCGCGTCGACCTTCGTTGCGGCCCTGCCCTGGCGTCGTGGCGAGCTTTTCGTCTTCAGCATCGGCCCCTCCTGAGGGTGTTGTCCTACATGTAAGCCCAGGTGAGATTGTGGTCAAATTTTTGTCCGATTCGGCACACTTCCATGGCGTCGACTTCGGGTGGAAACATTGACTCTTGCTGCGGTGCTGCCGATAATCCGGTCCGCTCACCCGACTACGGCGCCTGTTTTTGCCGCATTGCGCGCGCCGACTTTAGTCCTGCGGGACAAACGTCGAAACCGTCCCCAACCATCCCCAAAGCCGAGCAGAGGAGCCAGGCATGCACCGCATGAAGATCGGTCTTGTCGCCGCCATCATCCTAGTCGTGGTCACGGCAGGTGTGTATTCCGCCGTCACCCACGAGATGCGGGACGCGACCATCCGCACAATTGAATTCGACGTTTCCCGCGCCCAGCGCATGCACAGCGATATCACGCGCCTCGAAGCGCTTGAGTTCGCCAACCTGGTCGCTGGGCTCGCCCATCGAGCGGGCGTCGTGGGCATTTTCTCCAAATCCGACGAGACCGGCCGGCGGCAGTCCGCGTTCGAGCAGGCCGAGCAGCTGAACGGTCTCCTGCAGACCGGCGGCGCCCGGAAAGCCGACATCGTCGCGATCCTGGACGCCGAGGGGAAAGTCATCGCCCGCGACCTGAACGTCAACGCCATGTACGGCGAGGACCTGAGGTCCAAGTTCCCGGCCGTCGGCACCGCCCTGCGTGGTGAGGCGACCAAGGACATCTGGACGCTGGCTGGCCGCATGACGCGCGTCGCCGTCGCGCCGATCATCCACCCCGACGGGACCATCCGCGGGGCGCTGATGGTCGGCTACGTGGTCACCGCGCGTGACGCCCAGGCCAAGCGAGACCTGCTGGGGGCCGAGGTCGCGTACTTCCACAACGGCAAGGTTCACACCTCCAGCTTCGTGTCCGAAGGGACGGGCGACAACGCCAAGGAGGACGGGAACAAGACCCAGGCGCTGAACGCCATCCTGTTCCAGTCGCCCGAGGCGTGGGGGCAGCAGGCGCTGCAGAAGAACGCGCCGACGGAGGTCTTCCACCTGACCCTGGACGGACGTGAGTTCGTGGCCGTCGCGGCGCCGCTGCACGGCAACGCCTTCGACAAGACCAGCGGCGTCGTCACGCTGATGTCGGTCTCCGACGCGCTGGAGTCCGTGTCGTCGGTCGGCATGAAGATCATCGGGTTCGGCGTGCTGGCCATCCTGGTGATGCTGGGCGCGACGATGCTGACTGCGTCCCGGTTCATCCGTCCGCTCGACAAGATCGAGCTCGGCGTCGCCGAGATCATCAACGGGAACATCGACTACCAGTTCAAGCCGGTGGGCCCCGACTTCGAGGGTCTGTCGAACGGCCTCAACGTCATGCTGGCGCGTCTGCTTGGACGCGAGGAGCCGAACGAGGACGAGCCGGAAGAAGAGCAGGACGAGACCTCGCGCTGGCGGTCGGACCAGATGCTGGTCGAGGAAGGCTCGGGTCCTTCGGCGGCCGCGTCGCCCGACGCGTCGACCCTCAGCCAGGAGGCCGAGCCGGTCTACTTCACGCGCATCTTCAACGAGTACGTCGCGGCGCTGAAGAGCCAGGGCAAGCCGACCAAGGGGATCACCGTCCAGGCGTTCACCGCCAAGCTGCGCCTCATCGAAGGTGGCCTGAAGCAGAAGTGGAAGTGCCGCATGGTGCGCTTCAAGGTCAACACCCAGGGCGAGCAGGTCACGCTGAAGCCGATCGCCATCAACTAGCTCGCCTCCGACCCTGCGCGAGCTAGTCCATCTGCTCGCGCAGGAGTCGCGCCTGCTTGGCGTAGAACCGGCTGGATTTCGCGTCCTTCTTGGCGAAGGACTTGCCGACGGACGCGGCGGCGCCGGCGCCCGCCCGAAAAGCATCGAGCACCGTGTTGCGTTGGGCGACGTCGTCCGGTAGCTCCGCGGCCGGCGCTCCCTGGTCCCAGTGACCGGCGACGTACCCGCCGCCGGTCTGCAGGACGCCCAGTTTCAGGCGACCTTCCTCGAGCAATCCGTAGAAGCGTTCCGGCTCTTCACCCTCGACCGCATCGAGCAGGACACCGCTACCCTGGGCGAACCCTTCACGGCAAGCGCCGAGCCAGGAGACCTGACCGCCCGTCCATGCCGCCGGGCGCTGGAAACGGCAGTCGGGCGCCCCGTCCGTACGATTGTCGCGGGCCGTGGGCGGAGGCGGCGCAGTCTTGACCGGGCCCGGCGCGGCCGCCGGCGTGCTGGCGGGCGCCGCCGCGACCTGTCTCCCGGCGTTTGAATCGCAGGCGAGCCAGGCGGCCAAGGCCAGGAACGGCACGCGCATCGCCGCGGGCCTCACCAGCTCTGAACCAGCGCCGCGCCCGCCTCGAAGTGCTGGGCGTCCTCCGTCGGAAAGCCCGCTCCCCAGTACCAGCCGGCGCGGTTGAAGATGTTCGAGATGAGGTGCAACCCGAACTGGATCTGCCGGTCTCCCCGGGGATCCAGGTTGCGGTCGATCGTGAGATCGATGGCCGTGCCCCACGAGTGGTTCGAGATGTTGGTGGTCGAGCCCCGGACGTTCCGGGCGCAGTGCATGCCGGCTGTCCCCAGCACGCGATAGACCAGCCGCTGATTGGCGGCGATCGAAGCCATGATCGTCGTCAGGCTGGTCAGGGCCGAGTCGAGACCGGTGACTCGAAACGGCCCGACGCTGCGCGTGACGATCCGGCCGGCGAGCTTCGTGTTCGTGACCGCCTGGCATTGCTGGCTGTAGGTGGTTCGGGGCGCCCCCAACCGGGCCTGCATGATGGCGTTGTTCGCCGATCGGAGCCCGACGTTATAGCCGGTGATCTTCGCTTTCGGAATCAACTCGACCAGGATCGATTTGGGATGGGCGTGGAAACGGCGCGCATCGTCGACCTGGCCCGTCGCGGCGAGATCGCCGGGGGCGGTGGCGGGAAGCGCCTTGTTCACGACGACCGCCAGCGCGTACTCGATCCGCGGGCCGTTCACGGCACCGCCCACCGCGGTCAAGGCGGCGCGCAACCCGGTGATGTCGACGACGTCCAGCGCCTTCAATGAACGCAACATCTCGTACATCGAGAGCCCGTTCAGGTTCAACGCCGCCTTCTTCCAGTCGCGCTTGTTCGCGTAGTCGATGAACGCTCTACATACGGAGCTGACTTCCATGCGCCGAGAACGACCGCCGGGGGAGATCTTCCCGGTGGTCCCGTCCGCGCTGTATAAGGACGGGATGGTCGAGAGTGGTCTCGATGTGCTGTGCCGGGAGCGGCTGGCGCTGCTGCGCGGCCGGAGGGTGGGGGTGCTCTGTCATCCGGCCAGCATCGCGGGCGATCTCACGCACGCGGTCGACCGGCTGATCCAGGCCGGCGTGCGCCCGGCGCGTCTGTTCGGGCCCGAGCACGGCGTCCGCGGCGAGGCGCAGGACATGATCGGGGTCGGCGACGACGAGGACAGTCGCACCGGCATTCCCGTGGCCAGTCTCTATGGCTCGACGTTCGAATCACTGGCGCCCCGGCCCGAGCACCTGGCGGAGATCGACGTGCTGGTCATCGACCTGCAGGACGTCGGCAGCCGCTACTACACCTACGTCTGGACGATGGTGCTGTCGCTGGAGGCCGCGTTCGCGGCCGGCGTGGCGGTGGTCGTGCTCGACCGCCCGAACCCGCTGGGCGGCGTCGCCATCGAAGGCGGTTCCGTCGGCGAGCGCTTCCGTTCTTTCGTCGGCCTGTGCCCCGTGCCGGTCCGCCACGGCCTCACGATCGCCGAGATTGCGCGCCTGCGCGCCGCCGGGATGACGTGGGCCGGCGACGCGCGGTTCGCCCGCCCCCTGGACGGCGATCTGACGGTGATCCCGATGCGCGGTTGGCGGCGCCCGATGAAGTTCGCCGAGACTGGCCTCCCCTGGGTGATGCCGTCGCCCAACATGCCGACGCCCGACACGGCGCTGGTCTATCCGGGGCAGTGCCTCTTCGAAGCCACGAATCTGTCGGAGGGGCGGGGCACCACGCGCCCGTTCGAGCTGGTCGGGGCGCCGTTCCTGGACGGCTACGCCTGGGCCGACGCCGCGGCGTCGCCGGGGTTGCGCCTGCGGCCGCTCTCGTTCCGGCCCACGTTTCACAAGTTCGCGGGGCGGTCCTGCGGCGGTGTCCAGCTACATGTGACCGACCCGGCGGCGTTCCGGCCCTATGCCACCGGGCTGGCGCTGATCGCGGCCGCGCGCCGGCTGTCGCCGGGGGACTTCCGGTGGCGAACCGAGCCGTACGAGTTCGTGACCGACCCGCCCGCCATCGACCTTCTGACGGGCGACGACCGGGTGCGGCGCGCCATCGACAGCGGCACGCCGCTGGCCGAGGTCCTGGCTGAGGATGCCAACTTCGAGCGGACGTTCGCGGAGGTCCGGCGGCCGGCTTTGGTCGCCGACTACGCCTGACGATGCGGGTCGCGATCTTCGGCGGCAGCTTCAACCCGCCCCACGTCGCGCATCAGATGGCGGCGCTCTACGTCCTAGAGACGGCGCCCGTCGACGAGCTCTGGCTGGTGCCCGCGGTGCGACATGCGTTCGGCAAGACGCTGGCCCCCTTCGCGGATCGGCTGGCGATGTGCGAGGCGGCGGCGGCGGCGCTGGGGCCGCGCGTCCGGGTGAGCGCGATCGAGCGCGACCTTGGCGAAGAGAGCCGCACACTCCGGACGATCCGGCGCCTGCAGCAGGACCACCCCGGCACGACCTTCTCCCTGGTGATCGGCGCCGACCTGCTGGCCGAGGTTCCGTCCTGGTTGGGTGGCGCCGAGCTGCAGCGCACCGTGCCGTTCATCGTCGTCGGGCGGGCGGGCTTCGCCAGCCCGGACGCGCAGGTCGCGCCCGTCGCGTTACCGGCGGTGAGCTCGCGGCAGGTGCGGGCGGCTCTGGCCGCCGGTGGCGATGTGCGCGGGTTGGTTCCGCGCGCGGTTCTCGATTACATCTCGACGCACAACCTGTATAAGGCTGGCGAGGAATTCGCATGAGCTACATGTCCGAAGCTGAAGTGAACGCCCGGGCAGCCGCCGAAGGCCCTGCCGAGCCGACGCCGTCGGTGTTCGTGATGGGCGCCGGAGTCGTCGGCACCGCGCTGGCCGCCCGCCTCGTGCGGGCCGGGCTCCCGGTGACGGGGCTTCACGGCCGCCAGCGAGAGCTGAGCGACGCCGCCCGCGCCATCTCGGGCGTGGTAGCGACCTCCGACGAGATCCCCGAGATCCTCTCGCAGTCCGACGTCATCATCATCTCGGTCCGCGACGAGCGCGTGCCCGAGGTCGCCGAGCGGCTGGTTCGCGAAAAGCGCCTGCGCCGCGAGCAGATCCTTCTGCACACCTCGGGCGCCTACCCGGCGCGCACGATCCTGGCGCCGGCGGTGGGGCACGTCCGGGCCGTCGGGACGCTGCACCCGCTGGTGTCGTTCGCCGACGCGCGCGTCGCCGTCGAGGGGCTGCGCGAGGTCGCGTTCGGCATCGAGGGCGACGAGCTGGCGCGCGCGACGGCCAAGAAGATCGTCCGCTCCCTGGGCGCGCGCGCGGTGTTCCTGGAGGCCGAGAACCTGACGCTCTACCATGCGGGCGCGGTGATGGCGTCGAACTACGTCGTGGCGCTGGCCGACATGGCGCAGTCGCTGCTGATGAAGGCGGGCGTCCCCGCCGACCAGGCGCTGCCCGTGCTGATTCCGCTGCTGTCCAGCGTGGTCCAGAACCTGGCCCACGTCGGCCTGCCGGGCGCCCTGACCGGGCCGGTCGAGCGGGGGGACGTCGCGTCCGTCGAGCGGCACCTCAAGACGCTGCAGGCGCGCGCGCCCGAGATGCTGGAGCTGTACAAGCTGGTCGGCCGCGACGTTCTGCGGCTGGCCAAGGAAAAGAGCGACATGGACGCGGCGCAGGCCGCGAAGCTCGAGGCGCTGTTCAAGGGTGGGGCGGCGGCGGCCAGCAACGGCAAGCCGGGCGCCTGAACCGCCAGCCAGAGCCAGGTCAGAGGCTCTCGGGCTGGCAATCCGCGGCGGTCTTCGCCTAATATCGGGCCCCGTTTCACCACAGCGCCGACGGCGCGGGAGCTCCCTTAGATGCACAAGAGATTTGCGCTCCGGTTCGGAACCGTTCTGGCCCTCGTCCTCATGGCTGTCGCGCGCCCCAGCGCGGCCGGTAAGCCCGAGGACGTCTTCAAGGGCAAGATCATCATCACGAAGAACCGGTTGCCCATGCGCTTCTCGTCGTCGGGCGCCTTCGTCAGCGCGCTGCAGAAGAACAAGATCGACAAGATCTGGCCCACCGAAGAGAGCGGCGCCGACAAGGGGAGCTGGAACCTCGAGTACCTGGCGTTCTTCTCGCAGCCGCTCGACGACAGCGAGATCCAGGTGAAGTTCTACGACATCACCGCGGGCGGCAAGAAGTTCGTCGCCGGCGATCCGCAGTACACGCGCGAGCGCGGCTCACGCATCTTCGGGTCCAGCATCACGCTGGCCAAGCCGGAGTTCGACGTCCGCAAGCGCTACATGATGACGATCGAGTCGCGCGGCCGCGTGATCGCGACGACCAGCTTCTGGTTGCTGGGCAAGGGCGCCAACTACAGCGGCAAGGTCGAGTTCTCGGACTCGGAGGCCCGCGGTAAGTGAGGCGACGCTGCCCGTGAGAGCGCCGCGCATTCGTCGTGGCGGCGTGGCGCTGGTCGTGGTCTGCGCTCTGGTGTGCGCGGCGCCCGCCTGGGCCGCGCGCGCGGGCAAGAAGGAGAAGTCGACGGAGAAGTCGACGGAAAAGCCGACGGACAGCGGGTCGGCGGCTGCCGAAGCGGCGGGTTTGCCGGCCGCCCAGATTGAATCGCTGCGCCAGGCGCTGATCGGCGCCGACGACGAGGCCGCGACCGAGGCGGCCGCCAAGCTGGGCGAGGCGAAAACGCCGCGTGCGGCCGAGCCGCTGCTGGAGGTCCTGGCAGAAGGGGGGCGCGCCGTGCGCGTCCAGGCGGTGCTGGACGCGTTCGCGAAGCTGGGCGAGGCCCACGCGCTGCGCGCGGACCAGGCCGTCATCGACGCGCTGACGCTGTATGCGGGACACCGGTCGCCGGACATCCGGCGGCGGGCCGTCAAGGCGCTGGCCAGCGTACCCGACCCGCACGTGACCGCCACGTTGCTCGAGCGGCTGGGCGACGCGGCGCCGGACGTGCGCGCGGCAGCCGCCGACGCCCTGGCGGCGCGCCGCGACACCAAGGCGGTCCCTCGGCTGTTCGCGCTCCTGTCGCGCGGGGACGCCGGCGTCGGCGCCGCGCTGGCCGCGCTGGCGAGCCCGGACCTGGTGCCGCGCATCGCCGAGCTGGCCGGGACGATCGACGACGAGATCGTCGCCAACACGCTGGGTGAGTACGTGAAGCGTTCCGACGTCCCGGAGAAGCTGCGCATCGACGTGCTGCGCACGATTGGCCGGCTTTCAGGCGCCGTGGCCACGACCGCGCTGGCCGAGTACCTCGCGTCGGTCCCCGCCAAGGAGGACCGCGCCTCGAAGAAGGAAGCGCAGAAGTTGCTGCAAGAGCGGGGGACGACGCCGTGACGCGCGGCCAGCTGACCTTCGTGGCGGCGCTGGTCGCGGCGGGCTGCGCGGGCAGCCCCTACCAGCGCGCGGGTAACGGCGATGACGTCGCCGCCGCGGTGTCACGCTCGCGACCACCCCAGACGGGTCCGCGCAGCCTGGCGTTCCTGGTTCTGGGCGGGGCGGCCGGACCGCGGCTGGCGGCCTACGACCTGAGTGCCTCGCGCGTGCTGTGGACGCAGCCGGCCGACGTGACCGTTCGCGTGGTGTCCGGCGCCAGCGTGCTGGTGCACGGCAGCAAGGCCACGCCGCCGGCGTCGCCCAACGGGCAGATCGTCGGACGCGACCTCGGCTCCGGCGCAGTCCTGTGGCAGCACCCGATCGCGTCGTCGGAAGAGCTGTTCGGGTACGCCCTGGACGGCGATCAGGTCTACGTCGTCGAGCGGGTCGCGACCTCTGGCGGCAAGCCGGCCGGGCGCCTCACCGCCCTGGACGGCCGCACGGGTGCGCGTCGCTGGGAGCAGGCGCTGCCGTCGGCGCGGGTCGCGGCGCCCGCCGCGCGCGGCGGCCTGGTGGCGGTGCCGGCGGAGTCCCAGTACGTCCTGCTCTATGACGGCGCGACCGGCGCGCCCGTCGGACAGGTGCTGTCGACGGAAGAGGCCGCGACGTTCGTGCGCGCGCTGCCCGAGGGCCTGTTCTACGGCTCGCGCGGCGTGTTCCTGATGGGTCGTGACACCGCGCGCGGCTCACGCCGCTCGCCCGGGTACTTGACCGCGCACCTGCCGGCCTTCGTGCGCCCGACGTACGACTACGACTTCTACCGGCCCGAACAGACCGAGTACTCGGCCATCGATCGCAACCGCGTGCTGTGGCGGGTGACCCTGGACGGCGGGCGGCCGCAGTTCCGCGACGGGCTGGCCTTCGTCCACGACTACCGATTTTTCTTCGCGTTCGACGCCACGTCGGGCGCGCTGCGATGGGCGTATTCCAGCCCCACGGACGCCGTCGCGTCGGCGGACACCGGCAAGGTGATCCTGTACGCCACCGTCGCCGGCGAGCTGGCGGCGCTGGATCCTCTGACGGGTGCGCGCGTCTACGAGGCGTCGCTGCCGGGCGAGGTGGTCCGGGGCGCGTCGTTCGACGCGGAAGCGTTCACGCCCAGTCCCGCGATGGCGCAGGCCGCGCACGCGCCGGACGTGACGGCGACGCTGACCGGGATCATCGCGGACCCGGACCAGCGCTTCCCGGCGTTGAAGCTGTTCGCCGTCGAGGAGCTGGGGCGCCAGTCGGGGCGGTCGGTCACGACCAAGCTGCTCGAGCTTCTAACGGACCCGAAGACGGCGTCGATGGCGCAGCAGAAGGCCGGCGAGATGCTGATCGGCCGCCGTGACGCCGGCGCGTTGGACCTCTACAAGGCGGCGCTGCGCGCGCACGCCGATTACTGCGAGAAGCGCTCGCCGCCCCCGGTCGAGGTCCTGGCCCGGGCCATCGGCGCGCTGGGACCCATCGGACGGTCGGTGACGCCCGATCTCGAGGCGCACCTGGCGTTGCCGGAGACGCCGCCCGCGGCCGCCGCCGAGATTGCGCGGGCGCTGGTGCAGACGGGTGCGACCGACTCGACCGGCGCGCTGCGCGATTTCCTGAGCATGTACCGTTCCGACCCGGTCTACGACCGGGACCCCGCGGCGCTGATCGCCGCGTCCGAGGCGTTGCTGCGGTTGGGCGGGACCGAGGACCGGGAGCTGCTGCTGTTCGTCGCCGAGGAACCGCACACCGTCGCCGGCCTGCGGACGCACCTGACGCGCGCCCTGAACGAGACTGCGCCGCGAGTCGACGCGCGGCGGTGATGCTGAACGTCATCGTCTGCCGGGGGCCCGTTTGCGGCGACCGGCGCGGCGCGACGCAATTGCTGGAGCACCTTGCCGCGCGCGTCGCGGCGGAGGGGCTGGGGGACCGGGTGTCGGTGCGCGAAGAGATCTGCCTGGGTCACTGCTTGCGCGGTCCGAACATCCTGGTCGCGGAGGGGGACGCGGCCCTGGCGGGGCTCGGGGGAGCGTCGGGGGGCGGCGTCCTTTACAATCACATGACTCTCGAGGACGTCGATCGGGTGGTCGAGCGGCACCTGGTGGGCGGCATGGCGGTTCGCGCGCTGACCAACCTGCCGCCCATCCCGATCGGCTCACACAAGAAACCCCCGCGATGATCGACCTGGACCACAACGCGACGACGCCGCTTGCCCCGGAGGTTCTGGAGGCGATGACGGAGGCTCTGCGCGATCTGCCCGGCAACGCCTCCAGCACACACGCGGCCGGGCGGGCGGCGCGCGAGGCGGTCGAGCAGGCCCGGGCGGAGGTCGCGGCGCTGATCGGCGCATCGCCCGAGGAGCTCGTCTTCACGTCGGGCGGCACCGAGAGCAACGATCTCGCGATTCGCGGAACCATGCGCGCGCGCGGCGGCGGTCAGGCGATCACGTCGCCGATCGAGCACCCCTCGGTGCTGGGCGCGCTGGGTGAGGCCGACGTCATCTGGGCGCCCGTTGGTCCCGAGGGGGAGATCGATCCGGCCGCGCTGGGGCCGCTGGTCGGACAGGCCACTGCCCTTGTCGCGCTGGCGCTGGCGAACCACGAGCTGGGCAACGTCACCGACGTCGCGGCTTGCGCGGCCATCGCGCGGGCGGCGGGCGCGGCGGTTCACAGCGACGCCGTTCAGGCGGCGGGCAAGGTCCCGGTCGACGTCCGGCGGCTGGGCGTCGACACGCTGGCGGTCTCCGCCCACAAGATTCACGGGCCGAAGGGAGTCGGAGCGCTGTTCATCCGGCGCGGGCTGCCGTTCGAGCCGATGCTGCGGGGTGGCCATCAGGAGCGCGAACGGCGCGCGGGCACCGAGAACGTCGCCGGGATCGTCGGCTTCGGCGTCGCGGCGCGGCTCGCGCGCGACGCGCTGACCGCCGACGCGGCGCGCGTCGCAGGATTGCGCGACCGTCTGGCTCAGCGGCTGCTGGCGATCACCGGTGCACGCCGCAACGGCAACGCCGCGCACGCGCTGCCCGGTACGCTGAACGTCGCGTTCGCCGGGGCGCCGGGCCAGCTGATCGCGGCGGCGCTGGATCTGGAGGGCGTGTGCGTGTCGACCGGCGCGGCCTGCAGCTCGGCGTCGCTGGAGCCGTCACCCGTTCTGCTGGCGCTGGGCCGTTCGCGAGAAGAGGCGGCGTCCGCGGTGCGTTTCGGACTCGGCCGCGGCACGACGGAGGCCGACGTCGACCGGGCCGCCGCCCTGACGACCGACATCGTCGCGCGCGTCCGGGCCCGCGGCCAGGGCGCTGGCCCGTCGGTGGTCGTGACTGCGAAGCCCCGCGTAGTCGTCGCGATGTCCGGTGGCGTCGATTCGTCGACTGCCGCCGCGCTTCTCGTCGAAGCGGGACACCAGGTCGTCGGCGTCACGCTGCGCCTCTACGACGCCAGCGGCACGGCGGCCAGCGTGGGTGGGCGTTGCTGCGGGCCGCGCGACATCGAGGACGCGCGCGCGACCGCCGCCCGGCTGGGCATTCCCCATCACGTCATCGACGAGAGCGCGGCGTTTTCAGCCGCGGTGATCGACGACTTCGTGGCCGAGCACCGCGCCGGGCGCACGCCCAACCCGTGCGTGCGCTGCAACGAGAAGATCAAGTTCGGCCCGCTGCTGGCGTTCGCGGACGCCGTCCGCGCAGACGTCCTGGCCACCGGCCACTACGCCCGCCTCGTCCCGCAGGCCGGCGGTCCGGCGCTGGCCCGGGCGCGCGACGCCAGCAAGGACCAGTCGTATTTTCTGTTCGGCGTTCGGCCAGAGGTCCTGGCCCGGGTCTCGTTCCCCCTCGGCGAGCTGACCAAGGACGAAGTCCGGGCGCTGGCCCGCCGCCACGGTCTGCCGAATGCGGACAAGCCGGACTCCCAGCAGATCTGCTTCATCCCCGACGGCGATCATCAGGCCTTTGTGGCGGCGCGCGGAGGCGCCGGGCCGGCCGGCGTGATCGTCGACGACGAGACGGGCGCGCCTCTGTCCGGGCACGGCGGCACGCACAGCTTCACGATTGGCCAGCGGCGCGGCCTCCCGGGCGGCGCCGGCGAGCGGCGCTTCGTGCTGCGCATCGACGCGGCGACGGGCGAGGTCCGCGTCGGGCCGCGCACGCGCCTCGGGCAAGACCATCTGCGGGTCGCCGACGTCCGCTGGTTGGACCGGACAGCCGCCGGCGCCAAGCGTCGCTGCGCGGTGCAGATTCGCCACCACGCGCCGCCGGCGCCCGGCTGGATTGAACCGGGCGAGGAGGGGATCGCGCTGGTGCGTCTGGACGCGCCCGCCTTCGGTGTCGCCCCGGGCCAGGCGGCAGTGTTCTACGACGGCGACGACCGCGTTCTCGGTGGCGGCTGGATCGCCGGCTGAAGACATGGAGAGAGCAGAACAAGCCGCCGAGGCCGCCGAGCTGGAGCAGCGGCTGGGGCACCGTTTCCGCGACCGCAGCTTGCTGGACACGGCGCTGACGCACACGTCGTGGCTCAACGAGGCCGCGCTCGCCGGGCGCGCCGACAACGAGCGTCTCGAGTTCCTGGGCGACGCGGTGCTCGCGCTGGTGACCAGCGATCTGCTGATGGCGCAGCTCCCCGACGCGCCCGAAGGCGAGCTCAGTCGGGCGCGGGCCGCGCTGGTCAGCGAGGGCGGCCTGGCGCGAGCCGCGGCGCTGCTGGACCTGGGGCGGTTCGTGCTGCTGGGGCGTGGCGAAGAAAAAACAGGCGGGCGCACGCGGCCGTCGATCCTGGCCAACGCACTGGAGGCGCTGGTCGGCGCCGTCTATCTCGACGCCGGCCTCGAGGCAGCCCGGGGGATCGCGGCGCGCCTGTTCCAGCCCGAGCTCCGGGACCTACCGCGACACGCGCGCCTGGACTTCAAGTCGCGGCTGCAAGAGCGGGCGCAGGCGCTGTGGCAGGTGGCGCCCGTCTACGAGGTCGTGGGCGCGAGCGGACCCGATCACGACAAGCGGTTCGAGGTCGCGCTCACCATTGCTGGCCGCGCCCTGGGACGCGCCACCGGTCGCTCGAAGAAAGAGGCCGAGCAGAGCGCGGCGGCGGCGGCGCTGGACGCGATCGATCGCGGCGAGGCGGAGGGCGAATGACCGAGCCAGCCAACGAGCAGACCGTCGCGGCGCTGCGGGCGCAGATCCCGGGCGACGTCCTGGGGCTTTGCCAGCGGCTGCGCGGCGCCGGCCACCAGGCGCACCTGGTCGGCGGCGGCGTGCGCGACATGCTGCTCGGTCGGCCGCCCGCGGACTTCGACGTCGCGACGGACGCCGTGCCGGAGGCGGTGCTGGCGCTGTTCGGGCACACGTTCGCGATACCGACCGGCCTCAAGCACGGGACCGTCACGGTCCTGACCGACGCCAGCCCGCGCCGCCCCGTCGAGGTGACGACCTTTCGCGGCGAGGGCGACTACCTGGACGGGCGGCGGCCGTCGTCCGTCAGCTACGTGCAAACGCTGGAAGAGGATCTGAGCCGGCGCGACTTCACGATGAACGCCATCGGGTTCGACCCGGTCGACGGACGGCTCACGGACCCGTTCGACGGTCGCGGCGATCTGGGGCGGCGCTTGATTCGCGCGGTGGGCGATCCCGTGATGCGTTTTCGCGAGGACGGCCTGCGGCCCATGCGCGCCGTGCGGCAAGCCGCCCAGCTGGAGTTCGACATCGACGCGCCCACCAAGGCGGCGATCCCGCAGACGCTGGACGTCGTCCGCAAGGTCTCGGCCGAGCGGATTCGCGACGAGCTGTTCAAGATGCTGGCGGCGCCGCGGCCGTCACGCGGGTTGGAGCTGATGCGCGAGACGGGTCTCCTGGGCGTGGTCATCCCGGAGCTGCTGGAAGGGGTGGGGTGCACGCAAAACCGGTTTCACAAGCACGACGTCTTCGGACACACGCTGTCGGTGGTGGACGTGACCCGCGGCGATGTGGTGGCCCGGCTGGGGGCGCTGCTGCACGACGTTGGCAAACCGCGCGCGCGCCAGCCGCGCGAGGAAGCGCCCGGTGAATTCAGCTTCTTCAAGCACGAGTACGTCGGCGCCGACATGGCCGAGGAGATCTGCCGGCGGCTGAAGCTGGCCAACGCCGACCGCGATCGTGTCGTGGCGATGGTCAAGAACCACATGTTCTTCTACACGCCCGACTGGAGCGACGGCACGATCCGCCGCTTCGTTCGGCGCGTGGGCGGCAACGAAGGGCTGGCCGATCTGTTCGCGCTGCGGGAGGGCGACGTGCGCGGGCGCGGCTTCGGCGAGGATCCGGAGGTAGAGATCGGCGAGCTGCGCCGGCGCATCGGCGCGGTCGCGGACGCCGACGCCGCACTCCGCGTGACCGACCTGGCCATCGACGGCCGCGACGTGATGCGGGTTCTCGGTGTGCCGCCTGGTCGAGAAATCGGCGTCATTCTCGAGCGCCTCCTCGAGCGCGTGCTGGACGACCCGTCGCTGAACGACCGGGACAAGCTGGAAGCGCTGCTGCCCGAAGTTCGAGCGGAAGCGCCCAAGTAAATCTTCCTCGTCCTCGTCCTCGTCCTCGTCTCCGGCTCTGGCGCAGGTCGTCGTCGGAGTATCGAGGACGGCGACGAGGACGAGGACGAGGACGAGGACGGGGAAGAGCGTCTAGGCGCGCTTGAGCGCGGCGATCAGTGCGGCGGCCGAAGTCACCGTTTGCGTTCCGCGTGAGGCGTTTTCGGGGCGGCCCAGGAGCTCGGTGCGACGCCGGACGACCGTCGCCTCCGGATCGTTGAGCGCGATCGTCTCGACGGGCGTGGGGTCGGCGCCGGCGGACGCAGGCGGGAGCGTCGCGGCGCCAGGGGCGGTGCCGATCACGGCCGGAAACGCCACACGCAGCCGGCGCTTGCGACCGCCGCCGCGGACGAGCACCTCCGCGTTGGCGTCGTCCAGGCCTGCGATCTCCTCGACGAACGGAACGTAGCGCGCGCCCAGGTGACGCGCGATCGCGGCGGGTGTTCCGCCGGCGGCTTCGTTTTCGCCCTGAATGGGCGCCAGCACGACGTCGGCGCCAAGGCGCCGGATCGCCATCGCCAGCATCTGGCCGCACGTGTGAAAGTCGGCCGCCGCAACCTCGTCGCTGACGACGCGCACGGCACGGTCGACGTGCGGCGACAGGCGCGCGGCGACGGGGGCCGCCTCGGCGGCGCTGGCCACGTAGAGCGCGGTCAAGGTGTGGCCGGCGCCCCGCAGCGGCAGCGCGTGGGCCAGCGCCCGCGCGTCCGCGGCGTCGAGCAACTCTGAGGTCGTGCGCGCGGTCGTACGCAAGCAGACGAGCACGTTCATGACGCCGTCTCCACGGCCAGGCCCGGCAGAGCGTCGGCGAGCTGCTGGATCATCACGTCGGCGCTCATTTCTGGCGGCACGCGCCACACGACGTCGACCCCCCGGCCGCTCTCCTCTGCGCCGGCGTCGGTCGCGACCAGCGCGACCCGCGCCCGGGGTGTCCCGATGGGCGGCGGCGACCCGCCGACCACGATCATCATCTCCGGCGTGGCGGCGGCGACGGACGAGGCGTCGGCCACCCCGTCGGCCACGGCCACACCGGCCGGAGCCGCCGCGCGCAAAGTCTCGACCGCGCCGCCGCCGAACGCGGGATCGACGACGACCAGAACGCGAGCCAGCGCGATCGCTGCCCGGTCGTCGGCGTCCGACGCCAACGTGTCGACGCCCGGCGCCAGCGGTGGCGTACAGGTGATGACGTCGTGGTCGATCGACGGGCTCCCGATGGCCGCCGCCGCGCCGCCAGCCGGCAAGATGGCGACGATCGGACGCTCGACGTCGACGGGGTCGAGTCGCCGGTACGCGGTGCGTCCGGCGCTCCAGAAACGCACGAAAACCCGTCCAATGCCGTCGGGGAGGGCGTCTTCGACCTCGCTGACCTCCAGATCCGCGGGGCCAGCGAACGCCGCACCCAGTCGGGCGGCCAGACTGGGGCCCAGGGAAACGCCGGCCCCGCCCGCCGGGAACAGGACCAGCAGCGGCGAGACCCGCTCGACGGCGGCCAGCAACGCCGTCCCGTGGGTCGCCTCCAGAGGAGGCGCCCCCAGCGAGGAGCCCTCACACAGCAGCACCTTGTCCGCGCCCGCCCGCCCGAGCTGCGCGATCGTTTCGGCTGACAGGTCACGTTCCGCCAGCACGATCGCGTAGACGGTGGCGCCCGCCACGCGCGCCACCCGCCGCGTCTCCGCGAGCGCAAACAGTGACGGCGGCGTCGGCACGCCGTCGCGCAGGTCGATGGGGACGAGCAGGTTCGGCAGGTCGGGCCTCTCGGTTCTGGCTCCCAGCCGCCGCGATCGCCGGCCGCCGGAGGCGCGACCTATCATGCCCACGGCATTCGGAGCTGTCCATTGACATGCTGATCCGGCGGCCGTGATAATGCGCTCAGCCGGAATACCCGCGGCATGCCACCAGCACCGGACGGCGATGACGAAGAGGTGGTCGAGATCGAATTCGACGTGGAAGGGCCGCCCCCGGCTCCTGCCGATACCGATCTGCGCGGCGCTGTTCCCCAGACAGTCCGCCGTGAGGACACGGACCGCACACAGCCCGGGCTGATCGGCGACGCCGGCGCCTCCGAGCTGCTGGACATCGTCGACGTCGTCGAGCTGCGGCCGCCGATCGTCGAGGCGGCCGAGGAGGATCCGCGGGCCGAGATCGAGCTGTTTCGCGCGGAAGCGGCCGCGGGCGACGGCGCACGCCGGGCCGGGCTGCTGGTCGAGGTGGCCGAGCTCGAAGAGCGGCTGGGCCGTCAGGAGAACAACCCCGCCGGCGATGATCTGGCCCTGACCTCCGCGCGGGCGGCTTTCGCGGGCGACCCCGCCTCGGTGGTGGCGTTCTGGACGCTGCGGCGCCTCTTGGGTCGGGCCCGGCGCTGGGCGGAGCTGGCCGAGGTCCACGCCGAGGCGGCGCGCGCGCGCCCGACCGGCAGCGACCCGACTGGCCGCGCCGATCTGCTGGTCGCACGCGGGCGGTTACTGGAAGACCGGTTAGACCGGGCCGACGAGGCGCTGGCCGCCTACCGTGAGGCGCTGGCGGTCGTCGCGGACCACCCCGGCGCGCTGCTCGCGCTGTGGCTGGCGGGCGTCAGGCGCAACGACGCGGGGCTACGCGCCGAGGCGCTGGGCGGGCTGTCGCGCATCGCCGACGCGGCGCCGCGGCGCGGCGCGCTGGTCGTCGAAGAGGCGCGGGCCTGGCAGGCCGCCCGGGCCGACGGCGCCGCACGGGCGCTGGCCGCGCTCGAAGGGGAGCTCGCGCGCGGCGACGAGGGCAGCCCGCTCGCCACGTTGCTGGCGGAGCTGGACGGGTTGACCCGCGACGCGGCGCCACCGGACGTCGCCGATCGGGCACTGGCGGTCCTGGGCGAAAGAGTCGCCGCCGCGGACCGTGGTCTGGCGGTCGCGCTGTGGCGCGAGCGCGCGTACCTGCTGCGGCGGACGCAGTCGCGGCCGCAAGCGGCCCTCGAGGCGCTCGACGAAGCGGCGCGCCTCGACCCGGCCCACCCGTCGGTCGCCGCCGAACGAGTCGAGCTGTCGCTGGCGCTCGATCGGGGCGGGGCGGCCGCCGAGATCGTGCGGGACTTCATCGCGGCTGCGGCGCGCGATGACGATGCTGTCGACGTCGCGCTGCTGTTCGCCGAGATCTCCGGCCCGGCCGAGGCGACCGAGGCAGCCGCGCTGCTGGAAGAGCCACGCGTGCTGGCCTGCCGCCCATCGCGCGTCGATCTGCGGGCCGCCCAGCTCGCGATCGCCGTGCGCAACCACGACCCGGTTGCGCTGGCGGAGGCGCTGGCCGGCGAAGCGGAGGCCGTGGCCGCCGACGATGGACCGGCGCGCGTGCACGCGCTGATCGCCGCCGGCGCCGTGCGGGCTGCCGCGCTGGGGCAGGCCGACGCGGCCGCCGAGCTGTATCGCCGCGCGATGGCGCTGGACCCCACGTTGCGACACGCTCGTCCCGCCGCGCAGGCATTGGCCGCGCTCTCCATCGCGGCCGGGCGAATCGAAGAAGCCGCAGGGATCCTCGAGCACACGCTGGGGGTGCTGGCCCAGTCGCAAACACAAGCCGACACGCAAGGCGCGACGGACGCCGACCGCGAGCTGGAGCGCTGGGCGCGGGAGACGCTGGTGGCCCTTTACGCCGATCAGATGGGCCAGCCTGGCCGCGCCATCCCGCACCAGCGGCGCCTGGTCGTGTTGCGGCCGCGAAGCCTGGCCGCGCGCGCTCGCCTGCACGACTTCGATCTGGAAGCGGCGGCAGACGCGCGCCTCAGCACCGTCGATCGCGCCGGCAACCTGCTGGCGATGGCGGACCTGGCCAAGGACCCCGACGCGGCGATTGCGCTCCGGTTGGCTGCGGGGCGCACGCTGGCCGCCAGCCCCGACCCGTCCGCGGTCGCGCGGGGGAGCGCGCTTTTGACCGAGCTGATCCCGGCGGACGCAGCCGGGTTGGCGGGCTCCGCGCTCGAGCGGGCCGCTGCGACGCCTCAGGCGCGTGCCGCGGTGGTTGCCGCCGAGCTCGCCGCGCAGACCGACGCGTCGCCTGAACGCGTGCGCGCGCTGCGGCTTCGGCTGGCGCATCACCACGCCGAGGCGGGCGCGTACCCGGAAGCGGTGGCCGCGCTGACGCCGCTGCGCGCGGAGGGGGACCCCGTCGCGCGCGCCTGGAGTGACCAGCTGGCGCGGCGCTCGGGCGACGCGATCCTGGAGATCGCGGTCCTTTCCGAGGAGGCGCGCCTCGGCGACGGCACGATCGCGGAGCCCGCCAACGTGCTGCTGGCTTACGGCGAGGCGTTGTCCCGGGCCGGCGATCCGGCGGGCGCCGCGGACGCGTTCCGGCGCGCCATCGTCGAGTCTCCGCTGGGCGAGACGGCGCCCGCCGCCGCGCTGGCGTTGTTCCGCCTGGCTGCCGGCGACCGGGCGGCGGAGCGCGGTGCGCTCGGCCAGGCGCTCTCGGCGCTGGCGCAGGCCTGCGCCGAGGAGCCGGCTATCGCCGCGGCCGCCGCGCGCGAAGCGGCGCTCAGCAGCTTGGCGGCCGGCGTCGCCGTTCCTTCGCCCGCCAGCACGGATGGCGACACGCCGTCGGCGCGGGCGGACGCCGTCCTCTGGCAATTCCTGGCCGGCGTGCGTGGGCAGGACGCCGGGGCCGCGGCCGAGGCCCTGTCGGCAATGGCGACGGCGCTGGAGGAGGCGTCAGGATCAGCGACGCCGGAGGTGCTGGCGCTTTACGCGCGCGCAGTGGCGCGGGCCCGGTTGGCAGGGCCCGAAATCGCCGAGCGTGTCGCGGTGGCGCTGTGGCAGCGGACGCGCGCCCCCGGTCTGGCGGCCGCCGTCGCCGACCTGCCGGTCGCCGCGGGCAGCGCCTGGCCCGCGACACGCCCGGATCCCCGTCGCGCGCGCGCCCGCCGGATCGGCGGGCCGCTGGCGATCGGCCTGCACCTGGAGGCGGCGATGGACGCCGAACGGGCCGGTGATCTGGCCGGGGCGCTGGCTGCCTACGGAAGCGTGATTGGCGCCGATCCTCAGCGGCTCGAGGCGTGGAGCGGCGTGCGCCGGGTCGCGCGGGCGGGGGGCGACACCCTGGGCGAGGCGCGGGCGCTGGCCCGTTTGGGAGCGCTGGTGCGGGATCCACACCGGGCCGCCGGCCTGCTGGTGGACGCGGGCGCGGCGTACGAGCAGGCAGGCCGCGCCGACGACGCGATCGCGGCGCTGTCGCGCGCCGTCGAGCTGGATCCGGATAGCACACCCGCGTACGAGCAGGCCCACCGGCTGCTGCGCTCCGACCTGCAGGCGCCCGGGCGCGCGGAGATCCTGGACGGATTGCTGTCGTACCGCCTGGCCGCCGCGCGGCTGTCGCGGGGCGAGCGCCTGGCCCTGCTGTTCGAGCGCGGCCGCCACCGCCTCACGGTGGAAGGGGGGCTGGCGGGGGCTCTCGAAGACTTCAAGCAGATCTTGAAGTTCGAGCCAGAAAGCCTGGACGCGCTTCGGGAGCTGGCGCAGGCCACCACGGCCGCCGGTGAGGCGGTCGCGGCGTCGGAGTGGCTCGAGCGCTACCTGCTGGCGTTGGACGCCGCCGCGTCCCGCGGGATGCTGGGGGTGGATCCGGGCGAGACGTCAGAGGCGATCCGCGGCGCCCGCCTGGCGCTGGCGTCCAGCTACGCGGCCCGCGGCGACGTCGCGCGTGCGGTGACCACGCTGCGCCGCGCCGCCGACGTTTCGGCCGCCGATCCCCGCCCGCTGGACCACCTGGCGGAGGTGCTGTCCGCCGTCGGAGACGTCGCGGGCGCCGTCGAGGCGCTGCGGGCGGCCGCCGCGCGCGTGCCCGACCCGTCCGGGCAGGCGTCGCGCTGGATCCGCATCGGGGAGATCCTGCGGGACCGCGCGGCCGATGCGGCCGGGTCTGCGGCTGCTTTCCGGCAGGCAGCCGACCTGGCGCCGCTCGGACCGGGTGTGGCGCTGCTGACCGGCCTTTACGACGCGGGACAGGACGCGCGGGGGGCCCTGCAGATCATCGAGCGCGAGATCGCCGACCTGCGACAGGCTCTGGCGGCGAACCCGCTGGACGCCAGCCGGCTCGCGCGCCTCGGCGAGTGGCTGCTCGAGGCGCGCCGCCGGGGTGGACAGGCCGGCGGCGACGCAGCGGTCGCCAGCGTGCACGCGCTGGCCACGGGCGTCGCTGCGCCGCGAGGTGAATCGGCGCCCCCGGCCGCCCCGCAGCAGGCGCGGGCGCTGCTCGCAGCGCTGGCCGATCCGGACGCCGGTGGCTTCGCGGCCGAAATCTGGCCGCAGCTGGCGGAGGTCGCGGAGGCGCTGTTTCCGCCGCCCGCCGGAGAGCCGCTGCCGGCCGCCGCCGACGCGCGGCTGGCGTGGTTGCGGCCGGTCGCCGCGGCTCTGGAGATCCCGCGCCTGGACCTGCTCGCCCGCGCGTCGGCCGGTCCTGTGTGCGCGCCGGTCGACCGCACGCCGCCGGCGCTGCTGGTCGACGTGAAGGCGGCCCCCGAAGACCTGGCGTTCTGGGCCAGCCGCGCGGTGGCGCTGCTCGCGTTGCGGGCGGGGGCCCTCGATCGGAAACCCGCGGCCGATCTGGCCCCGCTGTTTTCGTGCGCAGCCGTGCTGGCGGGTGGAACGGTCCCCAAGCGTTTGTCGAAGCCCGGCGAGGCGATGCTGCGCGATGTGGGTCGGCTCTTGAGCCGAAAGGATCGCAAGGCGCTGGCGCTGCAGGTCTCGCGGTTCGGGTTCGAACCGCTGGATCTGGACGCCTGGCGCGCCGCGGTCCTTCGGGTCGCCGATCGGTTTGCGCTGCTGGTCATCGACGATCCGGCGCGCGCGGCGATCGCGCGGGCTGGTGGTGTGGCCGCCGTCGCCGGCGACGCGGCAGCCCGTGAGCTGCTGGCGTTTGCGCTGAGCGAAACCTACGTGACCGTCCGCCGCGCCGCGGGCCGAGGGGAGGGGACGTGAGCGAACGCGGACCCCGCCGCCCGGGCGACCCCGGTGAAGTGACCACGATCGAGATCGAGGACGATTTCGAGGAGGAGTTCTTCGAGGAGGAGTTCTCCGACGACGCGCCGCCCACGGATCCCAACGTGCCGGCGCTGGCGGATCTGGATCCGCAGGCGAGCGCGTCGAGCGAGCCCGTGGTGCTGTTCGCGCCGACGCTGCCCGAGATGGAGGCCGACATCTGGCTGGCGGGGATGGAGGCGCTGGTCAGCGTGCCGGAGCAGGCGCTGGCCGGTCCACCCGCGCCCGAGGAGTGGCGGGCGGATGCGCATCTTTATCGGGACGAGAGCGCGCTGGCGGCGACACCTGACGAGGCGGCGGCCTTGCTGGTGGCGGCCGGCCGCGCGACGGAAGCAGCGGGCGACGCGGCGGGAGCGGCGCGCGGCTACGACGAGGCGCTGGCCCGGTCGCCCCATGCGCCCGAGGCGCTGCGGGCCCGCGCGCGGCTGGCCGAGAGCCTGGGCGAGCTCGACGAAGCCCACGCGCTCTGGGCGCGCCTCGCGTCGGCGGCCGGCAACCCGGAGGAGCGCGCGTTCTATGGCGGGCTGTCGGCCGAATGGACGCTGGCCCGCGGCGGGAGCTTGCCCGCCGCTGCGGTCGACGCGATTCCACCTGGACCCGCACGCGCCATCGCTCTCGCGGAGGCGGCGCTGCGCGAGGGCGCGGGGGCCGCGGCCGGCGCGCTGGGGGCTGCAGGCCGTGCGCTCAGCCCCGGCCGCGAGCCAAGCGCCGGCAGCGCCGGCGCGGGGACGCCTGTCGCGATTGGCGCGGCGTTCATCGAACAGGCGGCACGCGTCGCGCTGACGGCGCGCGACGCGAACGCGGCGGCGGCGTACCTGGCAGCGGCGCGCCGCCTGGCGCCGGCCGAGCCGGGGATTCCGCTGGCTGCCCTGGGCGGCGCGGCGCGCGCGACGGGGCGCGACGCCGAAAAGAAGCTGGCCGAGGTGCTCCCCGCGTTGCCCGTGTTTTCGGCCGTCACCGAGGCCGTCCGTCGCTGGGGTGCCAGCCTGGCGCGCGCGCGCGGAGATTTCGCCGCCGCCCGGGCCTTCCTGGACCAGCAGCCGGCTTCGCTCGCGGCGGCTCGCGACGTGATCGAGCTGGATGCCGCGCTGGGGGTGCCGCTGGACCCGGCGGCGCTGGAACGGGCGCGGGCCGGCGCCGGCTCACCGGCCGCGGCGGCGACGCTGACCTGGGTCGAGGCGCAGTCGTTGCGGCGCCAGGGGCAGGACGGCGCCGCCTCCGCGCTGCTGTCCGCCGCGGTCGAGGCCGCGCCGGACGCGACGCCGCTGGCCCTGATCGCCGAAGCGATGGCCGCCGACGGACGCGATCCCGCCGCGCGCGCGCTGGCGCTGGAAACCTGGCTCCGGGGTGACGACGGCCGGCGCGCGGCTGCGGCGTTGTTGCTGGCCGAGGCGCGCGGGCAGGCCGGCAGCGAGCTGACCGCGCGCGCCGCGCTGCAAACGGCGCTGGAGGCGGCGCCGACGTCCGCCGTCTTCTGGGAGGTCGCGGGTGAAGACGCACGCGCCGGCCGGCGCGCCGATGCGTCGGCGGTGCTGGCGTACGGCGCCGAGATCTGGCGCGGCGGCGCGCTGGAGGCGCCGTTGCGCGCGTGCGCCGCCGCCAAGCTGGCGCCCGCGGATCCGGCGCGCGCACTGGAAGCGCTGGAGCTTCCCGGCGACCGCAAGCTGTCGCCGGCGGCGCGCGCGCTGGGCGCGGAAGCGGTCGGCCGACTGGCCGAGCGGGCCGGCCAGCGCGAGGCGTTGAGCGCCGCGCTGGACGCCGCCACGACGGCCGCGCGCGATCCGTCGCTGCGAGCCTGGGTCGAGCTGCGGCACGCGTCGTCGATGCCTGCGTCGGACAGCGGCGCGCGCGCGATCGCGTTCCAGGAGGCGCTGCGGATCGCCCCGGCGCATCCGCTGGCGCTCCCCATCTACTTGTCCGAGCGGTCGGTCGACACGGCGGGTGCCGCCGCCGCGCTGGCGCGCGCAGGGCACGACGGGGCCATTCCGGCGCTCGCGCGGCTGGCCTCGCTGGCGGCGGTCAGCCTGCAAGCGCTGAGCGGCGACCACACGTCCGCGCTACGCGCGGCGCAAGAGCTGCTGGCCGGTGGTGACGGCAATCCCGTCACACGAGAGGCTCGCGCAATCGCGTTGCGCTGCGCGGTGGCGCTGGGCGAGCCACGCGGTCCAGCCGCCGCCGCGTCGCTGCCGCTCGGCGGGCACGACCCGGAGCGCGATGACGCGCAGGTTCTGGCTGTCGCCGAGGCCCGCCTCATCAGGGGTGACGCGGCCGGCGCGCGCGAGCTGTTCCGGACGCTGGCCTCCGGGCGTTTTGCCCCGGACGCGCGACGGTTCGACGCGCGGTCCAACGGAAAAACGCCGCCCCTGCCGCCCGAGCTGCTGGCGGGGCCCGCCGACGCCGACGCGGCCCGCGCCGCCGCTGCGCTGGGACGCCTCGCGGCGACGGCCGCGGCAAACAACTGGACCGAGCTCATCGACGGGCTCGCCGAGTCGCCGCCGCATGAGGGCGCGGCCGGACCCGCGACGCTGGCCGTGGCCGTCGCGCTCGCCGAGTCGCACGACCAGCCCGAACGCGCGGAGCAGCTGGCGGCGGCTGCGGCCCGGCTGGCCACGACGGGAGCCAACGCGCCGCGGGCCACGCTGCGCGATCTGGGACAGGTCGTCGGCAGCGCCCAGACCGACCCCGCCTTGCGGCGCTGGGCGCTGACCGCGGCCATCACCACGCTGGGCGCGGCCGAGTCGGACCGCCGCGCGGCCGCGTCGATCTGGACGGCGCGGGCGCGTGTCGAGGAGGAGCTGGGCGACCCCGAAGCTGCCGCCGAGAGCCGGCGGGCGGCGCTGCGGGCGGACCCGACGTTCTTGCCGGCGGCGCGGGCGCTGCGGACGACGGCCGCGCGTTCGGGCGACGTGCTGGCGACCGCCGCCGCCGCCGAGGTCGAAGCCTCGTGCCTGGTGTTGGCGCAACATCGCGTGCGGGCGCTGTTGCTGGCCGCCGCGTTGGCGCTGGAGGCGCAGCCCCCCGCGCAGGCGCGCGCGCTGGCCGACCTGCGCGCGGCGCTGGCCGCCGACCCGACCCACGAGGCGGCCTTCGAGCGCCTGCGCTCGCTGCTGGCGGAGCAGGAGGACGCGCGGGCGCTGGCGGCGGCGCTGGCCGCCCGCATCGAGGTGGCGCAGAACCCGTTCGAGGTCACGTCGCTGCGGCTCGCGCGCGCCGAGCTGCTGGCGCGGGCGCTGGGCGATCCGGATGGCGCGCGGCGCGAGCTGGAGGCGGTGCTGCGCAAGCAGCCCGAACACCCGCGCGCGCTGGAGGCCCTGTCCGAGCTGCTGTGGGACCGGCAAGAGTGGGCCGAGGCCGGCGAGATCTTCCTGCGCCGCGCCGTCGTCGAGCGCGACGCGGGCACGCGCTGCCGGATCTTCTTGCGGCTCGGTCAGATCTATTCGACGCAGGTGCCGGATCCCAAGCGCGCCGCGGCGGCCTACGAACGCGCGCTGGCCGTCGACGAGCAGAACCTGGAGGCGCTACGCGCGCTGTCCGACCTCTATCTGCGCGAGGGTGAGACCAAGCGGGCGCTGCCCGTGACGGAGCGCCTGGTCGCCTGCGAGCCCGATCCGACGCGGCGCCACCGGACGCGCGTCCGCCTGGGCGAGGTGCTGACGCAGGTGGGTGACCTGTCGCGGGCGGGCGCCGAGCTGCGCCGCGCGTTCGACGAGGCCCCGCGCGACGTCGAGGCCGTCTCGGCGCTGGTGCAGCAGCTCGAGCGGGCGCGCGATCCGGCCGGCCGCCGCGGGGTGCTCGATCGGGCGCTGGGGCTGCTGCGCCACGACCTGGTGCGCCCGGGCGGTTTGCGCGCCGAAACTCTTCGCGCGCTGGCGACGCTGCTGGTGCTGCGCGAGCGCCCGCACGCCGCCCACGCCGCCGCCCAGCTGCTGGCCGCGATTTCCGGGCAGCGCGTCCCCGAGGCGCCCGCCCGCAGCCTGGCGGGGCTGCGCCAGCCGGAGCTCGACGAGCGCGCCTTCCCGCCGGAGCTCCCGTCGGGCGTGCGTCACGTCCTGCGGCTGCTGGGTGCTTCGCTGCGGCCCACGGGGGCGGACCTCGCGCAGCGGCTCGCGCGCCACGGGCTCACGCGCGCCGACCGGCGCCCGCGCGGCGCCCCGCCCCGACCGGCGTTCGACGTCGTCGCCGCGGAGCTGGGCGTCGGCTCGTTCGACCTTTACGTCCGGCAGGCAGCCGCCGCGTCGGGGCCCATCCTGTTGCGCGCGGAGCCGGGCGATCCGCCGGCGATCGTGGTCGGCGACGCGCTGGAGACGCTGGGGCCGGCGGCGCTGCGCTTTGCGGCGGGGCGCACGCTGCGTCTTTCGGCGACGCATCTGGACCTCTTACTGGCCGTCCCGGCCGAGGAGGCCGGCGCGCTGCTGGTCGGCATCATCCGGCAGTTCGTCCACGACTATCAGCACGAGGCGGTGCGCGAGGGGCTGGCTGACGCCGAGGCGGCGCGGCTGGATCGGCTGCTGTCGCGAAAGCTCAAGCAGGTGGCCATGCCCTACGCGGTGGAGAGCGCGGGCTCTTTCGATCTCCCCGCGCTGCTCGCCGCGACCCGGGACGGCGCGAACGTGGCCGGTCTGCTGGCGTGCTCCGACCTGCCCGCCGCCCTGTCCGTGGTCCTCGAGCTCTCGCCGTCGCTGGTGCCGCGCGACGGAGGTCTGACGCTGGAGGCCGTCGCCGTGAACCCGGAGGCCGTGGCGCTGCTGCGCTTCGCGGTGTCCGACACGTACGACGATCTCGCCCAAGCTCTCTCCGCCTAATTAGAACCCTGGGAGCGTTCCTTGGACCTCCCGCGACGACTCCGATGGGCGAAGCCCAGCTCCATCAACGCGATCGCGTGTTAAATTGGCGCGATGCCTGTCGGTGACGCGAACCCCCCGGCCGCGGAAGATCCGCTGCTCGGGACGGTCGTCTCCGAGCGCTACCGCATCGTCCGGAAGGTGGGGGAGGGGGGCATGGGCGCGGTGTACCAGGCCGAGCACGCGGTCATCGGCAAGCGCGTCGCGCTGAAGGTCCTCTTCGCCGATCTGAGCCGCCGTCCCGAGCTGGTCGCGCGCTTCCTGCAAGAAGCGAAGAGCGCCTCGCGCATCGGCCACGAGAACGTCATCGACATCTCCGACTTCGGGCAAACCGGCCAGGGTCTGGTCTACATCGCGATGGAGTTCCTGGAGGGGCAGGACCTGGGGCGCGCTTTGCGAACCGAGCGCACGCTGCCCTGGGGACGCGCGCGCGGCATCCTCATGCAGATCGCCAAGGGGCTGCGGGCCGCGCACGGGCAGGGGATCATCCACCGCGACATGAAGCCGGAGAACATCTTCCTGGTTCAGCGCGAGGGGCGCCCGGATTTCGTGAAGGTGCTGGACTTCGGCATCGCGAAGGTCGTCAGCGCCGATAACAACGACGGCCCGCGGCTGACGCAGACCGGGATGATCTTCGGAACGCCCGAGTACATGTCGCCCGAGCAGGCGCAGGGGCAACCGCCCGACCACCGCGTGGACGTCTACGCGGTGGGCTGCATCATGTACCACATGCTGACGGGCGTGGTTCCGTTCCACGCCGACAGCTTCATGGGCATCCTGACCAAGCACCTGCTGGAGCCGGTCATCCCGCTGCGCCAGCGGCGTCCCGACCTGCAGATCCCGGCGGACGTCGAGGCCGTCTGCCTGCGCGCGCTCGAGAAGGATCGCGACAAGCGGTGGGCCGACATGGACGAGTTCTATCGCGCCATCGGGGCGGCGGGCGGGCAGCCGTTCGAGCCCTCGACGGTGACGCGCATCCCGACGCCGGCGCTGCCGGGCGCGACGCTGAAGTACCCGTCGCTCGCCGAGGCGAACGCCGGCGTGCGCGATTCGCTGACGGCGATCGCGGCGACGCCGCCCGTCGGCACGTTCGACGACGAACGGCCGTCACGCCCCGAAGCGCCGGGCGGCGGGCTGGGTGCGCGCGCCAAGCTGGCCCTGGGCGCGGTCGCGGCGCTGGTGATCGTCTCGGTCGCCGTGCTCGCGCTGCGCGGCGGTCCGGCGCCCACGCGCGGGGTCGCCGAGAAACCCGCCGTGGCGCCGCCGGTCGAAAAGGCGTCGCTCGTTCCAGTGCCCGCCGAAAAGCCGGTCGTCGCGCCGCCCGCCGCGAATCCACCCGCGGCGGAGGTGCCCGCGCCCGAGGCGGCGTCGGCGGACCAGCCGGCCCGCGCCCGCCGTCATCACGGCGAGACCGACAAGGTCGACCCCCTGCACCGCAAGATCGACGTGCCCGGCGATCCCGCAACGCCCGCCGAGCTCAAGAACCCGTTCGCCGCGCCGTAGGCCGATGCGCGGTTACCCGGTGGAGGTCAGCGCGGACGCTGCGGCAGCGCATGCCGACGCGCTGGTGCTGGACCTGCACAACGACCTGCTGACGAAGCTGACCCACAGCCGCTACGACATCGGCAAGGAGCACGCGCCGGCCACGTACTACAACCCGCTGCGCCTGGACCTGGATCTGCCGCGCATCCGGCGCGGCGGCATCGACGCCCTCGGCTGCCTCATGTTCGCCGGGTTTCGCGTCGATCGCGACCGCCGGTTTTGGCGGCAGCTCGACAAGGCGCGGGCGCTGGCGGCGGCCCACCCCGATGCGCTGGTGCTGGCTCGCGACGCCGCCGGAATCCGCGCCGCGCGCGCCTCCGGCCGCCTGGCCCTGTTCCTGGGCGTCGAGGGGAGCTACGCGATCGACGACGATCCCGAGGCCGGTGTCGCGCGCCTGGCCGAAGCGGGCGTCATGTTCCTGGGGCCGCTCTGGGAGCGGGACAGCGCGGCCGGCGCGTCGTGCCGGACGCCCGCGGCGCGCGACGGCGGGCTGACCGATCGCGGGCGGGCGCTGGTCCGGGCGTGCGACCAGGCCGGCATCCGTCTCGACGTGTCGCACGCCAGCCGCAAGACCTTCTGGGACATCGTCGAGGCGGCCGAGCGGCCTCCGTTCTCCTCGCACTCTGGCGCGGCCGGCGTCCACCCGCATGCCCGCAACCTGGACGACGACCAGGTCCGCGCGCTGGCCCAGAGGGGCGGCGTCGTGGGCGTGATCTTCGTGGCGTCCTATCTGGGTGGCGCGTTCTGCTCGCTGGAGGCGGTCGCCAATCACATCGAGCACATCGCCCACGTCGGCGGCGAAGGGTGCGTCGCGCTGGGCTCCGACTTCGACGGCTTCATGCCGTTACCGCGCGGGCTCCGGGACGCCGCCGACCTGCCGCGCCTGACCGAGTTGCTCTGGCGCCGCGGCTGGCGCCCTCCCGCGCTCGACCGCCTGCTGGGTGAAAACGCCCTCCGCTACTTCGCCGCGGCCTAGCCCCAATGCCGTTCAGATAAGGACCTCGATCGCGGCGGCACCACCCCGGAAATTTCCGATCCGATCCTGAAAAGGGCTCTTTCAGGTTCCTGGCGTCCGTGGCGTCCTGGCGCTTCATTCTCCGGGTTCCGGATGTTTTCCGCGAACTCGTCTTATTCGAGGGGCGTCGGAAGTTAGCCGGCCGAGGCGGCGCGGAGCTCGTCGCCGAAGAGGCCGTGCATCAGGGCCGCGGCGTCGAGCCGGCCGCCCGCCACGTGTGGCGCGAGGTCCGCGGCGAAATCGGCGGCGCTCTGGTAGCGCTGGGCCGGATCGATCGCCTGCGCGCGCGCCAGGATGCGCGAGGCGGCGGGGAGGGCGGCCACCTTGCTCAGGTCCTCGGGCTTGGGGCCGGCCGCCGCTTGCAGCAGCTGCTCGAATGTCCCGGAGGCACGGTAGATCTGCTCGCTGGTCAGGCCGTAGTAGATGACGAGCCCCAGCGAAAACAGGTCCGAGCGCGCGTCGACGCTCTCGCCGCGCGCCTGCTCGGGCGACATGAACGACACGTTCCCTTTCACCACCCCCGCCTCGGTCCGCGAGACGCGACCCGTCGCCTTGACGATGCCGAAGTCCAGGAGCTTCACGTCGCCTCGGGCAGTCACCATGACGTTGCCGGGGGAGATGTCGCGGTGGACGATCCCCAACGGCTTGCCGTCGGCGCCCGCCAATCCGTGGGCGTAGGTCAGCGCCTCCAGCACCTCGTGCGCCACGTAGAGCATCAAGCGCTCGCCGAGGGGATGGCTGTTCATGTCGAGCTGCCGCTGCAGCAGGCGCGTGATGTCGCGCCCGACCACGAACTCTTCGGCCATGAAGTACTCGTCGCCGACCTTGCCGAAGTCGAACACCGGAACGATGTTCGGGTGGGCCAGCACCGAGCCCAGGCGGGCTTCGTCGATGAACTGCTCGACGGCGGCGCGGCTGCGCGTCAGCTCGGGGCGCAGCCGCTTGATCACGAACGTGCGCTGGAAACCCTCGGCCCCCTCCAGCACGGCGGTGTAGATGTCGGCCATCCCGCCGCCGTCGAGGCGCCGCAAGAGGCGGTAGCGCCCGAACATCGTCGCGTCGTCGCCGCCGCCCGTCGGCCCCAGGATCATCGTGGCGGGCATGCGCGGCTCGGAGGTGGGAGCCGGTGCCTCGACCGTCGGTGATGAGATCGCGGGTGGCGTGCTGGGCTCGGACGGCGCCGCCGCCTCGCCGGCGGCGCGCGGTCGCCGCGTGGTCCACACGAGCACGGCCATCAGCAGCAGGAGACCGGCCAACGCCGACCAGAGCCGGGGATCGGCCGACACGGGCGCAGCCGGGGCGGGCAGGGCGGCGAGCCCCCAGAGCCACAGGCCGGGGCCGGCACGCAGCGCGACGGCGAGCAGACCGCTGCCGTCGGAGATGACCGCGCTGGACTCCTTGCCGGCGAGACCCGCCAGCGTCGCGCGCTGTGCGTCGTCACCCGTCGCCGCCAAGAGCTGCCGCCCGTCAGAAAGCGCGATCGGAACGCCGGCGCTCGCCGCCAGCGGCGCTGGATCGAACGGCGCGGTGATCAGCAGCGTGGTCGATGCGGAATTGTCCGGCAACGCGACGCTGGACGCCGCCGCGACCAGCGGGCGGGCACCCGCGAGGAGGCCGGCGGTGGCGTGCGGCGTGGACGGCGACGGCGCCAGTCCGGCGGGCGAGGGCGGATGCTTGTCGCCGCGTGCGGCCAGTACCTGCCCGCCGACCACGATCGCGGCGTCGCGGCCGCGGAACGGTGCCCACCAGTCTTCGGTGTCGAACAGGTCCAGCAGCGTCGGCGCGTCCACGCGATCGGCAAGCGCCGCCTTGAGCTCGGGCAGCGCCGCCGCGCGCGCCGCCTGCTCTTCCAGCGGTTGCGTCAGGTGGGCCAGCGCGGACTCCAGGTGAGCGCGCGTCTCGGCGGCGCGCGCCTCCAGCTTCACGGGCGCCGCATCCGCGGACCGGCGTGCCGAGGCCACCAACCCACGGCCCGCCAGGGCCGCAGCGCCCAGCGCTGCGAGCACCAAGAGGACCAGGATGTTTCGCCGGCTCATCGTCAGGATCTCGCGCTGCGCGCCTGTGTGTCTATTCCTTGTACGACCCGTAAGGCTGCCCGGTCTTGTTGAGGTGCGTCGTGGCCGCTTCGTCATCCAGCACGAAGCTGGCCTGGGCGCCCGACGCCGAGACGTCGACCTTTTGCTGGGCCGGCTTGCTGCCCGGGCTCCAGACGACCAGCTTGCGGGCGCCGACCGGGACGTTGTCGATCCGGAACGTGCCGTCGGCGTTCACCTTGGCGTAAAGCGGGCTGGGCGCGACGAGGATCGATGCGCTCATCCGCGAGTGGATGTTGCAGTAGACCTCCACCACGCCCGGCGTGGTCAGCACCGCGGACCGCGGCGTCTCGCCCGCGCGGTACGCGCCCAGGTCGAAGCTGTTGCGGCCGGAGGTCGAAAACACGTTGTGGTACACGGGGTCGAGGTTGGGAAATACGACGCTGGTCCCGCGCAGGACCACCGCCGCTCGGGGTGAGAACTGCTTGTCCTTCTGCTTGATCTCCAGGGTTTTGCCGCGCGCAGGCGAGCCCCGGATGAGATCGACGTAAACGTACGCATCCTTGAGGGCCCCGGACCGCGCCTGAACGCGCCCGGTCACCGTTCCGACCGTCGCCGCTTCCCTGGACGGGGCGGCGCTGGAAGCCGCCTCGTCGCGGGCGCCGGTCGCGGGCGCGCCTGCCGCCGGTGGCACAGCGGGCAGCGCGGGGGCGCTACGGCCAGCCGTGCTCCCCTGAAGAAGCTTCAGCAGGATGTCGTAGCGCTCTTGCTCGGCCTGCATGATCTGGATGATCAGCTGTCGCTGGTCGGCGACCTCTTTTTCGAGGCGGGCGAAGTCCGCCGCGGTGGGCGCCGGTCTATTCTCGGCGCGCGCCGCGCCCGGACGGCCGGCGACCGACGTGGCCAGGGCCAGCGCCAGTGTCACCGCTGAAAAGGATCGGTTCGCGCGGGTCATGTCAGCCTCCGGATCAATACGACAGCACCAGTGACGTCGTGAAGACGTCGTCGGGGATGTGCGGAATCCCGCCGTACTCCCCGTTCAGAAGGTATTCGGCCTTCGCGGCGATGTGCTGGTTGACGACGACGCGCACACCGGCCGTCGCTCGCCAGGCGCGCGTGATGTACAAGCGGTCGCCCCCGTTCAGGCTGTTGACGTCGCCCAGCCACACGTCCGCGGCGCGGACCTCGCCCCGCGCCAGAAACCCGACGAGCGGCGTGGCCATCCAGTCCAGCTCGACGTAGCCGCCGTAGTGCAGCTTGAGGCCGTACGGCTCGTGGTTTGGATCGGCGGGCGGCCCCATCTGCCCGGGGGCGCCCCCCTTCAGGAACTGCGCCTTGACGTCCAGCGCGCCAAAGTGCGCCAGCAGATCGAGGCCCGCGAACCAGAGAGCCTGGTTGCTGTCGAGCGCGTGGTCCTGCGGCCCCCACGCGCCCGAGAGGCCCACCTCCAGGTCGGCGACGTCGATCGGCACAGGCCGCACGGAGACGCGCCCGCTGACCGTCTTGCCCGCGTTGCTGTCGATCTCGTCGTAGAAATGAAACTGCTCGATGCTCGACGACCCGTTGGTGATCGCCGCCGCGACGACGACGCGCTCCGCGTCGCCCAGCTTGCTGCGCACCTTGATACCCAGCGGCGTGCCGGTCGTGTAGCGGGAGATCAGCGACGGCGTGACCCCGAACCGCTCGGTGGATTTTCGATCGCGGTATTCGATGCCGATGACCGAGTCGAACTTGCCGACGAAGATCGACGTGCGCCCCGACGGGGTGGGCATCCACTCGAGCTGGGCCAGGTCGACCTCCATGAAATCGCCCAGCGAGAACTCGCGCCCCGAGCGCGGCATGAAGTCGACGCTGGCGGTCGCCAGCGCGTTGCGCGCGATGGCGGCATCCAGACGCAGGTTCACCTCGTTGACGATGAAGCTCGGCGCGCCCGTCGAATCGATGCTGTCGAAGCGGTTCACGCCGGGGAAGTTCCCCAGGCTCACCGGCTCGCCACGGGAGTTCACCGCCGGCGCCAGCAGGTCGCCCAGGAAGACCCACGTGTACTGGTTCGCGTACTCCGGGAACGCGCGGGTCGGTCCCACGTCCTGGATGACGCCGACGCCCGTCCCCTGTGGAACGAAGAAGCCCAGGTCGATGTAACCGCCCACCGTCACGATCGGCCGCCGGAAGGTCGCGATGTTTCGCGTCTCGTCGAGCCGCGCCTCGAGGTCCTGCATGTGTTGCTGGAGATCCTGGATGGACGGCTCCTCCGGGGGCGCCTCGGGCGCGCCGTCGACCTGCGCCCGGGCGTTGCCGCCGGACAGCAACACGAGACCGGCCAGGGCGACGCAGGCGGTGCGGCCGCGAACGCTCACTGGCCCGCGCCTGCGTCAGTCGGCTTGTTGCACTCGCCGAGAGGTGTCGTCGCCGCGGCCGGGACGCTGGCGTCGTTGGCGGGAAGCCCGCCGTCGCCCCAGGGTGGCGACGCCAGCGTCGCGGGCAGCGGGTCGCTGGTCAGCGTCTGCAGGAACGCGACGAGCGCGGCCACTTCGTCGCCGGTCAGGTCCAGCGGCTTGAGCTGAACAGCCAGGTGCGGCTGGCCGCCCCGACCGGCGTCCTGTGGCGCGCAGGGTGGTGTACGGGCGTCGGCCGCGTCGGCGTCGCTCGCCGCGTCCTGCTGCGACCGACACGTGGGCAGCTGGAACGTTTCGCCCGCCCCTGGGACGCCGCCGCGGTTGTAATGCTGCACGACGTCCTCGAGCGTCTGGTACGTGCCGTCGTGCATGTAGGGCGCGGTGATGGCGACGTCTCGCAGGCTCGCCGTCCGCCAGGCACCTTTCAAGTCGGGGCCAGCCGGCAGGCCAGCGGCGAGCGACGTGCCGATCTGCGTCGTGGCCCCCGGCTCGGTCGCGTACGGATCGTCACTCCAGACCGAGGTTCGATTGAACTTCCCCGCGCTCAGCTTGAGCGCGCCGGCCCAGGCGCCCGACGGCAAACAGGTCGACGCCTCCGCCCCCGGCGCACAGTTGCAGTTCTTGTTGCCGGCCGGGCAGTCGGTCACCGTCGGCACGTGGTCGCCGCGCTGGGGCACGCCGATGTTGTGAAAGAGGCCGTCCGAGAACAGCGGGCCGTTGTGGCAGTCGATGCAGGACGCCTTTCCGACGAAGAGACGCGCGCCTCGCTCGGCTTGCGCCGAGATCCAGCCCGAGCCGGGGCCAGCCGTCACCCATCGATCGAAGGCGGAGCCCGGGGTCACCAACTCGGTCTCGTAGGCGGCGATCGCCTTACCGAAGTTGACGAACACGCGGGTGACCTCCTCGGCGGCCGGGGACTCACCAAACACGGCCGTGTACTCGCCCGCGTAGTTGGCGCTGATGACGTCGACGTCGTGGGCGGGCGTGCTGTTCATGGAAAAGAACGACGTGTTCACGGCCAGCACCTGCGACCACAGGGAGTCACTTCGTCCGTTCCAGTAGAGCAACGGGAAGTAGACCGCGTTCAGCGTCTGCTGGCCGTTGACGTCGTAGATCCCGGCCCCGATTGAAACGATGTTCGGCGTCGAGGTGACGTCCGTTCCGGCGAAGCGCGGATCGTGGCAGGTCGCGCACGAGACGTTGATCGGCTTGCCCAGGCACGCGCGCGCCGTGCCGACGGGCCGGCGAATGGAATCGACCCAGGTCGCGGCGCCTGAAAACCGCGGATCGAAGTAGAACTTCTGCCCCAGCCGCGCCGCGTCGGGATTGCCCGCGTACGCATTGGACGGATCCGCCGGCGGGGGCCCCAGCGGGGACAGCGTCTTCACCCGCGCCCACTCCTGGTCGGTCCAGTCACAATCGCGCGTCGAGCAAAAGGCGCTGTCGACGTGATGACAGCCAACGCCGGCTGCGAGTGCCAGAACCGTCGCGGCGAAACCCTCCCCCAAGGGTCGTCTAAGACGTGTCACTGAGGACACAACGAATATCACGGGATTCCTTCCCGCGCGCGATCAGCGACGACGGGGGGAGCGTGCTACGGTTTCGCCGTGTTGAATCTGCGAAGCCTCGACCGGCCTGAAATGGCCGAGGCGCTGGCGCCTTTCGGTGTCTCCGGCGAGCTGTCCGCGCGAATTTTCGCGCGCGTGCACGGGCACGGCGCGATCGGCTTTCCACCCACTTCCGTGCGCGGGCTGTCGAACGCGACCGCGTCGGCGCTGGACGCCGCCTGCACCTGGCCGGCGCTGGAGATCGTCGAACGCCGCCGGGCCGCCGACGGTTTCGTGAAGTACCTGTTCCGCACCAGCGACGGTCACGAGGTCGAGGCCGTGCGAATCCCGCTGCCCGATCCGGCCGCGGCGCGCGAGCTGCGCGAGCGGCGGCGCCGCGGAGAAGCCGGCGCGCTGGAGGCGCTGCCGGCGGCGAAGTACACGCTGTGTCTCAGCTCGCAGGTCGGATGTGCGCTGGGGTGTGTCTTCTGCGCGACGGGGCGCCTCGGCGGCATTCGCAGCCTCAAGACCTGGGAGATCCTGGCCCAGCACCGGGCCATCGCGGCGGAAGCCGATCACCCGATCCGGGGCGTCGTCTTCATGGGCATGGGTGAGCCGCTGCTCAACTACGAGAACGTCATTCGCGCCGCCCGGATCCTGAGCGACCCGGCGGGTCCGGCCATCGCGGCCAAGGCCATCTCGATCTCGACGGCCGGCGTGTTGCCGGCGATCCGGCGCTACACCGCCGAGGGGCATCACTACCGCCTCATCTTGTCGCTGGGCGCGCCGACCTCGGCAGAGCGGCGCCTGCTCATGCCGATCGACGACCGCTGGCCGCTGGCCGACGTCATGGCGGCCATTCGCGATCACGCGGCCGCCACCGGTGTTCGCGCGACGCTGGCCTATGTCGTGATCGGGGGCGTCAACTGCTCGCCCGCGCACGCCCGCGCGCTGGGGGCGCTGATCGGCGACCTGCGGATCAAGCTGAACCTCATCGACGTCACCGACGAGACCGGCCAGTACCGGCGCGCCACCGAGGAAGAGCTGGCGGCGTTCCGCGACGCGCTGGCGGAGCTCGGCGTTCCCGTCGTGCGGCGGTACTCGGGCGGCGCCGACATTGCGGCGGCGTGCGGGACCCTGGCCGCCACACGTCGTGGCGGCCAGGAAGATCAGCTCGTCCCGCTCCGGCGGGTTTAATGATTAGCGCCGGCGGGGCTTGGCGGACTCGCAGATGATCTGACGGCCGGCCAGCTCGCGGCCGGCCAGCGCCGCGACGACCCGATCGGCGTCCGCCGGGGGAACGTTGAGATACGTGTGAGTGTTCATCACATCGACGTCGGACAGCGCCACGTCGCCCGCGTGGGCAGCGATGAGGTCCCGGATCTCGCGCTCGGACGCGCCGTCCTTGCGCCCCAGGTTCACGTACAACCGGGCGACGTTCTCGGACGTCTCGGCGGGCGCCGAACGCGCAGGCTGCTCCGGCGCTGGCGTCGCGCCCCAGGTCGTGTCCAGGATGCCGCCGTCGGCGATCTCGTTCGGCTGCGGGGGCGCCGCCTCGCCGAGCACCGGGGCGTCGGCCTGCGTGCGCTCCTCGCTCCAGACCTCCCAGAATTCGCGCTCCGCCGGGGGCGGGTCGTTCCGCAGCGGCGGCGGGTCGCGTCGCTCCGGGCGGCGCGGCCGGTCACCCAACGCGGGACGTTCGGGCCGGTCACCCAGCGGGGGCCGTTCCGGCCGGTCGGAGCGTTCGGGCCGGTCGGGGCGGCGTGCGCGTGCGCCGCGGTCGCGGGAGTTGCGGTCGGGACGGTCACCGAACGCCGGACGGGCGGGCCGATCGCGATCGCGGTCCCGATCGCGCGGCCGCTCGCGCGGCTCGGGTGACGCGGCCCGGAACGGCTGCTCGGCTGCCGGCGCCGCGACAGGGGCGGGTGGGGGAACCACGGGCATCGTCTCCACGCTGGCGAAGGACTGCGCCAGCAACGCCGCGACCAGCCGCTCGCCATCGACGGCGCCCATCAGGCGCCGCGACAAAGCACGCCACTCCGGTCCGGGCTCGTTGGCCAGCGCGCGACGCAGCAGCAGCACCCGCTCGCCCTCGCGGTGCGACCGGATCTCCGCCTCGGACGGCAACGCTCGCTCCTCGGGTTTGATCTTGTAGAGCAGCTTCAGGTAGTAGAACGACCCGACCTCGGTCGGCCCGATCAGCGAGATCGCGGTCCCCTTCTTGCCCGCGCGGCCCGTACGGCCCGTGCGGTGGATGTAGACCTCGGGCGACTCGGGGAACGTGTAGTTGAAGACGTGCGAGAGGTTCTCGATGTCGATGCCGCGCGCCGCGACGTCGGTGGCCACCAGGAACTTGATCGCTCTGGCGCGCATCTTTCCCAGCACGCGCTCGCGGTCGCTCTGCGAAAGGTCCGACGAGATCGCCTCGGCGTCGTGCCCCTTCTGGCGCAGGAACTCGGCGACGCGCGAGGTCTCCTCGCGCGTGTTGCAGAAGATGATCGCCGATTCCGGGTCCTCGAACGCCAGGATCTGCAGCAGCTCGTTCTCGCGGTGGATCGCCGGGATCGAGTAGTAGATGTGCTTGATCTCGTGGACGCCCACGAAGTCGGCCGAGAGCTTCAGGAACTCGGGGTTGCGCAGGTAGCGCCGGGCCAGCCGCTGGATCGCTTCCGGCAGGGTGGCCGAGAACAGCATCGTCTGCCGCTCGACGGGCGTCTGCTGCAGGATCTTCTCGATGTCCTCCTGAAAGCCCATCGACAGCATCTCGTCGGACTCGTCCAGGACCGCGCACTTGACGCGATTGAGCTTCAGCGTCCCGCGGCCCAGGTGATCCAGCACGCGCCCGGGCGTTCCGCAGACGATCTGCCCGCCGGCGTGCAGCAGCTCGACCTGCCGTCCCATGGGCGCGCCGCCGTAAACCGGCACGACCGTGATCCCGCGATACGCACAGATCTTGGCCAGCTCGGAGGCGACCTGCAGGGCCAGCTCGCGCGTCGGCAAGAGGACGATGGCCTGCACGAACTTGTCCTCCGGACGGACCAGTCCGTTCGCGAAGGGGATGCCGAAGGCGGCCGTCTTGCCCGACCCCGTTCGCGACTGGACCATCAGGTCCCGTCCCTCGGTGACCAGCGGCAGCGTCGCCGCCTGAACCGGCATCGGCTCGGTGAAGCCCATCTCGTCGATGGCGCGCAACACGTCGGGGTGCAGCCCCAGCTGCGCGAACGTCATCGTCGGCGCGGCAGGTGCAACCGGGTCGACCGCGGGCGCGTCGAGGCCCGGTGGCGGAATCTGGAAGGAAACGTCGTCGTTCATGGTGTGCTCTCTTTCGGATCGTGAGGGGCCGCTTCCGGGGCGTTGTTCGCCCCGATTTGGCGGCTGACGGAAGCCAGGCGGTCGCGCAGGCGATCCAGCCGCGGGGCCTCCTTTTCGCCGAAGCGGAGCAGCTCCGTGTCGTAGCTCTGCTCCGTTTCGTGCATCTCGCCGTGAATCACGGCCAGCTGTTCCCACTGCTTGGCCAGCGGCCCGCGGTGTGCGTCGCCGTAGCGACAGCGGGTCCCGGCCACGCGCCACTGGCCCAGCCAGTAGCCGCGCTCTTCCGACCAGCGCTGTGCCAGCGCCGCGTCGTAGTGCGCGATGAGGTGGTCGAAGTTGTCCAGGTGGCGCTCCAGCCCCTGCTCGACGTCAATCAACTCCTCGGCACAGCTCTCGAGGTCGTCGGCCGAGCCTGTCACGGGCGCGCCCCAAGGCTCCGCATTGCGGCGGCGCGAAATCGTGACCCCGACGGAGACCAGCAGGTAGAGGCTGCCGATCGAAACGAACGACAGCACAAACCAGGAGAGAAACCGGCGATAGCGGCGATATTCGGGAGGGGAGGCGGAGGTGTCGGACGGCATTACGGTCGGGCGGATGCGGAGCGCCGCTCCCGCCAGGGTCCCCGGAGCGCCGGGGTGCCTGCGAAACCTACGGGCCTACGCCAGCCGTGTCAAATCCGGCGTTCCAGCTCTTACGAAGCAGCTACGGCGCGGCCGGGGCGGGGACGACCATCCGGAACTGTCCCTGGGTGTCCGTCAGCGCTTTCCCGATGAGCAGCGGGGGGATCCGGCTCGGTCCCTGACAGTCGGCCGGGCCGGTGCAGCGGACCTGGAAAAAGCGCACCACGGCCGAGGAGAGCGCTTCGCCCCGGCCGCCGCTGACGGACCCGACGACCAGCGCCCCCAACGGCAAGGTGATGTCGTGCGAGAGCGTTCCGGTTCCCGATACGGTGACCGCCCACTCAGTCAGCCGCGGCGCGGCCGAACCCGCCGGCGGATCGTAGTCGAGCTGATACGTTCCAGGGTCCAGGGGGAGCTGAAACCTTCCGGACGCGTCCGTCGTGGTGCTGGCGGTCACCGTCCCCAGGGCCGCGCATGGCGGGGATGGGTCGGGAGTCCCGACCGCGGAGACCGACACGTTGGCAACGGCCATGGCGCCGGCCGTCTTGATCGTCCCGCTCAGGACCGGGCGCAGGGACGCGTCGATCTTCTTGATGGTCGGGGCCGTGCCGCCGTTGGACGTGCCGCCCGAAACCGTCTTGATCATGGGCACGCACTGGGTCGCGTATGGTGAGCCGGGGCCAGGCGTCGCCGTGATCGAATACGTGCTTCCTGGCAAGAGCTGCAGGGTGACGTTGCCGGCTGTGTCCGTCGTCCCGTTGGCGGCGTACTGGGCCGTGCCCATCACGGTGCCGCTGCCGGCCGTCGCGCCGAGCGACGTCTGCGCGCGCACGGAGACGCCCGAAAGCGGCGTCGTGACGTTGTTGATCGCGACGCCGTCGACGGCGACGCGGAACGCATCAGACTTCACGTAGGCCGGCAAGGTGATCGTCCCGAGCTTGGTCCCCGCAGCGACGACGAAAGCGGCGGAGGTGACCCACGGATCGGATGAGGTCGGCAGCAGCTCCAGCGTGACTGGGTTCGTCGCCGCTGCGGCCGGAATCTGCAGCTGGAAGGTCCCGTCGGTCTGGGTCAACGGGGCGTTGCTCACCTGAATGCCGTTTTGGAAGACCTTGGCGACGAACGTCGCCGGTGGGCGGTTCTGCAAGGAATCGAGCAGCTGTCCCGAAAGCAGAAGATCTCCGCTGGGCAGGGTGACGGCGACGTTCGAGGACACCGTAACGGAAAACGGGTACACCGGCGTCTGTTGGTCCGCGGGCGGCAAAGGGATCAACGAGAGCATGGCCGGCGTACTGAACGCATCGTGCGGCACGAGCAGCATTGCCGTCGTGGTATTCGCGGTGCCGACGGCCGTGGACTGATAGACGAGATCGGGCCGGCCCGGCACGATCGGCGGCACCGTCAGTACGGCGTTGGCGCTCGTGGGCACGGAGCCTCCGTTTGCGGGGCCGCTGAAGACGACGCTGACCGCACTGGCTGCTTCGGCGACGAAGGATGCGTCGCTGGCGACGTTCCGACTGGCAATCTGGGTGTGGGCGTACGCGGACGAGCTCGGTGGGTCGACCTCGACCGCCCAGGCGACGCTTCCCGTCAGCGGACCGACGCACCGGTCGGTCAGGCACGTGCCGCTGCTGGAGCCGCCCGTTCCCACAGACCCACCCATCCCACTATTGAAGCCGCCGGTGCCCACCGCTCCGCCGGCTCCGGTGCCGGCGTAACCCGGGCTGCCGGAGGCCTGCGAGCACCCCGCCGCCACCATCGCGCACAACGCGAGGGTTCGGGCGAATCGAGGCGAACCCGTCACGGGCCCACCGTGGTGGCGGCAGGGCACTGGAAAATCAGCGTCCAGTTGCCCCTTGCGACGTACCCGCCGGTCTCGACGAGGTCGAGCCGGTTGTTGGTCGCCGTCGATCGCGGCAGAAATGGCCGGTCGGCCACGAAAACCTCGAACTCTTGAGGCGTCGTTACCGTCGCGAACCCCTGCGAGCAGTCGATTGGCTGCTGGGAACTATCAGAGTGCACCGTCCCGGTGACGGGCGGCCGAAACTTGTAGTCGAATGTGGCGGTCGAGGACTGATAGGGCGGGTAGTCGACGACCCAACGAACGTACAGGGTGTCGTTCACGTTCGGATCGACCGTCTGGATCGTGAACGTCGAGCTGGGGGCGACGAGAACGATCGAGCCGAGCGGAGGGGTCGCATCGATGATGGCCGGAGGCGAGTTGGCGGCGGTCAACGGATCTTGAAAATCGGGTGCCACGGGAATGACGCAGGCGAACATCGGGTGTAACAGCGCGAGCAACAGCAGCGCCGATGCCTGATTCAGCAGCAAACGTGCCAGCCCCGAACGCCGCACGCGCCGCCGCTGGACGGCGGGTGATGCCGCCGCGACCCGGACATTTGTGTCGCTGATCAGGGATCCCTCACTCGTCCGACACGAGCGGTTCGCTGCCGTCGTCCGGAAGGTCGGGCCCTTCGCCCTTCTCGAGGTGCCGGAACACCGTGCGGGGGTCGACGCCCAGGTCACGGGCGGTCTTGGTGCGGTTGCCGTTGTTGAGGACGAGCACCTCGTTGATGTACTCGCGCTGGAACTTCTCCTTGGCGTCCGCCAGCGGCAGGATCGCCGGCAGGTCGTCGGGCGACAGGTCGAGGTCTTCGGGGCCCAGCAACGCCCGGTCGGCCAGCACGACCGCCTTCTTGATCCGGTTCTCGAGCTCGCGGATGTTTCCCGGCCACCGGTGGCGCTTGATCGCCGCGATGGCGTTCGGGGTGAGCCCGCGGACCCGCCCGCCGTACTCGGGCGCATATCGCCCCACCATGTACCGGGCCAGCACGACCACGTCGTCGCCGCGATCCCGCAGGGGCGGCAGGTGGAGGTGCACGACGTTGAGCCGGTAGTACAGGTCCTCGCGAAACCGCCCCGCCTTCATCTCGACGTCCAGGTCGCGATTGGTCGCGGCCAGGATCCGGATGTCGACCGTCTCGGGGTGAGTGTCGCCCACGCGCACGACCACCTTCTCTTGCAGCGCGCGCAGGATCTTGACCTGAAGCGCCAGCGGCATCTCCCCGATCTCGTCCAGGAACAGCGTGCCGCGGTCGGCCGCCTGGAAGCGCCCAATCTTGTTGCTGACGGCGCCCGTGAACGCGCCGCGGACGTGGCCGAACAGCTCCGACTCCAGCAGGTTCTCGGGGATCGCGCCGCAGTTGATCGTGACGAAGGGGTGCTTGGCGCGGTTGGACCGGGTGTGCAGCTCGCGCGCAATCAGCTCCTTGCCCGTGCCGGTCTCGCCGGTGATGAGGACCGAGATGTCGGTCGCCGCCACCTTCTGCACCTTGCGGAAGATGTCCTGCATGCGCGGCGACGACCCCAGGATTTCCCCGAACCGGATCTGCTCGATGCGCTTTTGCAGCGACCGGTTGTCCAGTTGCAGCTCGTTCACCAGCAGCGCGTTACGGACCAGCAGCGCGGCCTGGGAGGCGAAGACCGAAAGCACCTCCAGGTGCGAGGGCTTGAACAGCTGGGCCACGCTGTCGTTGCCGACGTAAATGACGCCCAGCATGTTCCCGCGCTCGAGCAGCGGGACACACATGACGGAGGTCAGCTTCAAGTTGACGACCGACAGCGAGTTCCGGAACTCCTCGTCGTTCAGCGCGTCCGAGATGATGATCGGCTGCCGCGTCTTGACGACGTGGGCCAGGATCGAGTCCGAGAGCTGGCTGACGCCGTCGGCGATCGTATCGCGGCGCAGGTTGCGCGCCGCTTTTACGATCGGCTCGCCCGACTCCATCAGCACCAGGAATCCCTTGTCCGCGTTGGACACCTGGATCATCACGTCCAGCAGCTGATCGACCAGCGCGGGCAGCTCGTAGCTGGACATCAGCTTGCCGCTGAACTCGTACAGCTTCTTGTACGACGCCAGCTCGGTCGCGGCGTCGCCCGCAGCCGGCTCGTCCGTGGCTGGGTGATCGTAAAGCGAGAACTCCAGCTCCACGCTGCCGATGCGGATCCGGTCCTCGTGCGCCAGGCGGTGCTTGGTCCGCTTGCGGCCGTTGACCAGGATCTCCGCATCCCTGTCGGTGGCCGACAAGTTGAATTCGCGGCCGTCGAAGTGGATGTGCGCGGGGCTGTCCGACAGCGATGCGTCCGGTAGCGGAACGTCGGCGTCGTCGCTGCGCCCCAGCGACGTGAGCTTCTTGTGGATCCTGTAGATCTTCGTCCCGTCACCGGGGAGCTGAATCTTGAGGGTCGCCATCTCGAGAGGTCCTTTGTCGGGGGCTGGTCAGAACTGCAACGACGCCGAAAGTCCAAATGGGCTGAAGCCGACGTGCAGGTCGCCGGCCACGGGCGCCGCCGGCAGGAGCACGTCGCGCTGGTAGTGTCGGAGGGCGTCGACCACGCCCCAGATCGCCGCAGCAAAAAACAGGCCGCCCGAGACCAGCTGCACGGCCAGTAGGTCCCGGGAGGTGTTCTCTTGTGAATGGTCGATCTGTTCGGGCGGGCAGGGGACGGGCAGCCCGGTGGCGTCGTTGATCTGTTGGACGTTGCAGCCGCGCCGCGGCTGGATTCCATAAAGAGCGAAGTTGGTCAGGAACGCGCCGAGCGAGATGGCCGCCAGGCCGCCTTCGATGCCCAGGAACAGCCATCCCTTGCGGCGCTGCCCGTTCTGAAACTGGCCGGCGCCAAACGGGACGAAGTTCAGCACGTACGAGTGCCGCTCGTAAACGACCGATGCCGGCGGCGGCGCGTGCAGGCGCGCCTCGCGTTGCCGGCGGGCGGCCAATTCCTGATCGCGCAGACGGCGACGCGTCTCGATGGCGGCGATCTCGGACTCTTCTTCCTTCACCACCGCGTTGAACGCATCGACCACCGGCTGCGGGTCCAGCAGCGGATCGAATCGATAATCGGGGCGAAGCTCGAGCAGCTTGTGGAACTCGCGCCGCGCATCTGCTGCGCGGTTGGCGTAGAGATAGGCGACGCCGAGCATCCGGTGCGCCTGAACGACCTCCCCCTCGCTGTCCAGCACGACCTCCGGATACAGCAGCGGGTTCAGGATCTCGATGGCGCGGCGATACTCGGCGCGGCCGAACGCCGTCCGCCCGCGCTCGAACGCTTCGCGTGGCGTGGACGGCGCGGCCGGCGCCGCGCGCAGCGTCGACGAGATCGACAGCACGATCGCGACGACCGACGCCGCCCGCAGGCGGTTGCTCCTCCTCATCAGTTGGTGCCCGGACGCAGCTTCACGACGTGGCTCAGCTTCTGCCCGGCGCGGACGCGAACCCGATCGGTGGCGAAAGCATCGCCGGCGTCGACGGCGACCTCGACTTCCTTGCTCAGCTCGTCGTCCGGAAAGAAGGGGACGTCGATCTCGTCGCCGGGTCGGGCGGCGGTCGTCGCCACCTTGCGGTTCGGATCCCGCACCAGCACGCGCGCCGCGGGGCTGGGCGGCTCGGTCGTCACGATGACGCGCGCCGGGCGCCACTTCAGGCGGCGGGCGATGATCGCGTCCGGGGGCAGCGGGTGGTCCGGGCCGATCTCGACCCGCTCGACGAAGCAGCAGCCACTGGGGCTTCGCAGCTCGAGCACGTGGTCGGTGGTCCAGGGGATCGCGATCGACGTGTGCGCGGGGTCGTACGCGAACTGGC